>CAZFGM010001083.1:0-1872 GCA_964518515.1 uncultured Alcaligenaceae bacterium
GAAGATCCCTCAAACCTGGCTGGCTGACGGCAACAATCCGCCAACCACACGGAAAAACGGCGAAAGGAATTCCGTTCCCCAATGCAATTTCCTTGGTCGGCCGCCGGAAAAGGTAGTAAACTTTTTGCAAAGACGACAGAGGAGTTCGCCGATGAAACGCCAGCCGAACAATTCTCATGATAACGATGACCCGGCAGCGCCGAGGGTGCACGAATCGCCGCGCCATGGCTTTCAGGGAGACCGGGGGCCGGGGAAAAAGCCGCCGGCCGTGCCGGCCGGGTTGACGGTGGCCATCAGCCGCGAGGCCGGTTCGCGCGGCGGCAGCATCGCCCGCCGCGTCGGCGCCCGCCTGGGTTGGCAAGTCTACTCGCAGGAACTTCTGGAATACATCGCCCAGGAAGGCAATTTTCGCCAGGAACTGGTGGAGAATCTGACTCCGGAAGCGTCGGCCTGGGTGGATGCCCAGCTCGACCGCCTACTCAAGGCCCAGGATTTGAGCCGGCATCCTTCGGTCCTGGAGCTGGCCCGCATCGTGCTTTCCTTGGGCGCCCAGGGGGAAGTCCTTCTCCTGGGCCGCGGCGCCGGCTATATCTTGCCGGCGCGGACCACCTTGCACGTGCGTCTGGTGGCTCCCCTGCCCGACCGCATCGCTTACATGAGCCAGTGGATGCGCCTCACCGAGGAAGAGGCGGCCGAGCAGGTCCGCCTGCGCGACATGCGCCGGGCGGAATTCATCGCCACCCACTTCCATCGCAAACCGGGCGACGTGTATCAGTACGATCTGATCCTCAATTCCAGCTTGCTGGGCGAAGACCTGTGTGCGGAACTTATCGTGCAGGCGGTGCGAGGAAAGCAGGCCGCCCTGGCGTTAACAGCGGGCCCTGGCAGCAAGCAAGGGGAGGGGGGAGAATAGAGATCGGGAGTTAAGCCCAATACCGTTCGTTGAACGATAGAAACCTAGAAACCGGTTAAAACCCATCATTATTTGTCTCCCCCGGCGGCTTCCAGAATTTCGACGATCTTCTCGATCTGCCCCGGGTCGTTGAACACCCGCCGCGCCGCCCGCAGGCGTTCCTTCCACCAAGTGCGGAGAAAATCCTTGGCGTCGTCGGCGCCCAGCTCGCGGCCCATTTCGTCCAATTCGGCCTGCTCGGCAGGGCTAAGGCGGAGCTGGTTGTTTTCGTCGAGGGAGGGCGACTTGCGGCGGGGCCGGGGCGGCCGCGCCTGCAGTTTCGCTAGCTTGCGGCGGGCGTAGTCCAGGGCGGTCAGGCCGGTTTGGTCGGTCAGGCTCGCATCGGCGCCGGCAGCCAGCAGTGCCTGGACGGTCGCCGCGCTGGGGCAGGAGCCGCCCACGTTGGCGATCAGTGGGGTATGGCCCCGGGCGGAGGTGCAGTTGGGGTCGATGCCCCAGGATAGCCGTTCGGCCACCAGGTCGGCGTCGCCGCGCTGGGCGGCCAGGTACAAAAGCTTTTCGAAGCGGCGGCGGTGTTTGGGATCCCGGGCCATGTCGCGAAAATCGTCCATGGGGTTGATTGTATCAGGCGGCAAGCCGGTTGCATCGACTTCAAGTCGCGGGAACCATTTTGAAGGCTCTCAATCCGGATTTTTCTTGAATCCGACTATTGAATGAGCGACAATTCTCATCAGGAGGGACCCTTGGGAGTGCGGCGACTGGTCGCCGCTTTCGGTAGGCCAACCAAAGCGGCGACCAGTTCCCCCCACTCCAAAGACGCCTTGACCGTCAAAGTTGTGCCTCGATACCTGCCACCCGCTTTCCAGGGGAGATATGATGAATCCATTACGGAGCGCGAAGCGACAGCCGTCTCTGATTTCTCGCCGTCAACTCCTCCAGGCCGGCGGGGTCGGCGCCTT
>CAZFGM010001084.1:0-1871 GCA_964518515.1 uncultured Alcaligenaceae bacterium
CACTATGCTAACCCAACGGAGGCAATTTTCCAATTTCAACTGGGGCGAAACATTTGCAAGACCAGTTATGCTGCCAGTTGTTCGTTCAGCAGCGATTTTTCCCGAAAACCTTCGATGCCACGGCGACTACACCCGGTCAAACGATTTCCGGGTTGAAGTCATCGATGACTTGCCGACACCTGTTGGACACTTGCCAACTGTGGGAGACAAACTACCATGACGGAGCTGCGGAAAGAACTTCTGAGGTTGCTTGCGGCATTAAGCGAGGCGGATCCCGAGCTGCGGCTTGGGCAGCTGATCACCAACCTCGCGACGCTGGCCCAGGGCGCAAAACCGGAGGCTATCTGGGACGCTGACGACAACGAGCTGCTTAACGCCGCCAGGCGGTTGCTGGGCCATTATCAAGCGCGAAAAGCGACCGTGGCTTGATGGCAAAGAGTACAAAGGTCCGCCGTAAAACGTGCCGGATCACTTCTTGCCGGCAAACTCGCGGACGATGGTGCGTCGCCAATACCGCGAGCACTGGGCCCGGCCGCAGGGGTGTAAGCTACGGACGTGGACGGGCCGGGCCACCCCTACGCCATCGACTGGATTTTTTTATTCTTGACGGACTTGACGGGAGATGGCATCATCCCTTGGTATAATTGCGCTGAAAAGCAATGTGCAATTAGTAAAGATAGGGCGTGCCGCCATGAGACCGGTTCTTCAAGCAATCCTATTGGCAGAGCGCGTCTATGAGGATAAAAGCGGAAAGAAGATCATTGCCGGTACATTCAATCGGTTGTTCATTAATCGGAAAGGAAAAATCCCCGAAGACCATCCTACCGACAGCACGAAAAAACTTTTAAAGGGCGGAGGAGACATAGGGTCGCCCTATGTCTACGTGAGCCTTACCGATCTCGTTCCAGAAGTCGAAATAACCCTAAAGGTAATAAACGTGTCTAAGAATGAGGTAGTCCTGGAATGGGGACCGGTAAAAGTAATATGTCCTGATCGGCTTGCAACGGTTGAATTGGTTCTTCCCCTTCCGCCGCCCACGATGTACATGACCGAAGCTGGAACGTATTCCCTCGACTTGATTTGGAAGGACGAACTACTCGGTTCCCATCGGGTCACGGTTGAGGATGTTACAGACAAACAAAAGGGAGCATAATCATGTCGATGATCGTCGAATACGGCAACGTTGCCAAAGTTGTCAGCGGGAAAATTGAGGATTGGCAAGAAGTAAGTACGGAGTCGTACAGGATTCAACTCCTGACCACGCAGGACGAAGACGGGGTGTATTCGTCTGTCGCGCTCAATCTTCCAGGCGCTGGCAGTTGTGGGGACACGATTGAGCAATCAATTGCGAACGCCAAGGAAGCAATCAAGGCCGTCTTGGAGGCCTACAAGGAATCTGGAGATCCAATTCCATGGGAAGAAGTAACGGCCGACAAGGTTGTCGAGGGCGAATTAAAAGTGATCTTTGTTCATGTCTAGGATTCCGCGAATCACGGGACACGAAGTCGTGCGCGCTTTTGAGCGGGCCGGCTTTGTTTGTGTTCGCATATCTTCAAGTCACCACATCATGAAAAAGGAAGGTTGCCGAAAACTTCTTTCTATCCCAGTACACCCTGGAAAAACGATTGGAAAAGGACTGCTCAAGAGCCAGATAATCGCTGCCGATATGACGGTAGAAGAATTCACTTCCTTGCTGTAATGCTGCCCAAGGTCGGCCTGGAATTGTTGGCGACCGGCTAGGGTTCCCCGCTAAACAACAAGCCACCACTTTACCGTGCTCTTGTCTTCCATCTTCTTCCTCTGATATCATGATGAACTTTGCCCAACTTGTTTTCAGGTGGACGTCCACCGGAACCGTTTTCCCCATGAGG
>CAZFGM010001085.1:0-1871 GCA_964518515.1 uncultured Alcaligenaceae bacterium
CGAAATCCGAAATCCGAAACAAATTCGAATATCAAAATCCGAAATCCAAAACTCCACCAATCGGCCTTTCGGATTTCGATATTCGGATTTCGGATTTGTTTCGGATTTCGATATTCGGATTTCGGATTTAATCTTCTCCGCAGCGGTGCTGGTGGGCGGTGCCCACCTACAGATCATTCCACGGTAACACTCTTGGCCAGATTACGTGGCTTGTCCACATCGCAGCCGCGAAGCTGGGCGATGTGATAGGCTAGCAGTTGCAACGGCACGACCATCACGAGCGGCTGCAAATACTCGGGCACGTCGGGGACCAAGATCACTTCGTCGGCCCGCCGCGCCGCCTCTTCATCCGCTTCCGAGGCGATGGCGATGACCGGCCCGCCGCGTGCTTTGACCTCCTCGAAATTGCTCATGACCTTGCTGTAGATCGGCCCGCGCGGCAACAGAAACACCGAGGGCGTGTCGGCATCCACCAGGGCGATGGGGCCGTGCTTCATTTCCGCCGCCGGGTAGCCCTCGGCGTGGATGTAGCTGATTTCCTTGAGCTTGAGCGCCCCCTCCAGGGCCACCGGGTACAGGTACTGGCGCCCGAGATACAGGACGTTGTCCGCCTGGTAGCAGCGTTTGGCGATGCTGCGGACGGCGTCGTCCCACTCGAGGACCCGGCGAATCACACCGGGGATGGCCCGCAATTCCTCGATAATGCGCAGGCCCTGTAGGTCGGACAGGTGGCGCAGCCGGCCGAAATACAACGCCAGCATGGTTAGAACCGCCACCTGGGAGGTAAAGGCCTTGGTGCTGGCCACGCCGATTTCCGGACCGGCGCGGAGAAAGACGCCGCCGTCCGCTTCGCGGGCGATGCTGCTGCCCACCACATTACAAATGGACAATGTCGGATAACCCTTGCGTTTCGACTCGCGCAGGGCAGCCAGGGTATCGGCCGTCTCGCCCGACTGGGTGATGGCCACGACAATGGTGTTGCGGTCGATGGGCGGGTTGCGGTAACGAAACTCCGAGGCGTACTCGACCTCGACCGGCAGGCGGGCCAATTCCTCGAAGAGGTATTCGCCCACCAGGGCGGCGTGATAGCTGGTGCCGCAGCCGGTCAGAATAATGCGCTCGGCCCGGCGGAGTTGGCGGTTGGTGAGGTTGAGGCCGCCGAAGTGGGCGCTGGCATCGGTTTCATCGAGCCGGCCGCGCATGGCATTTTCCAGCGTTTCCGGCTGTTCGTAAATCTCCTTGAGCATGTGGTGCTCGAAGGCGCCCTGGTCCGCATCTCCGGCCTCCCAGTCGATTTCCTGAACCGAGGCTTCCACGCGAGTGTGATTCTGGTCGAACACCTGCCAACTCTCGGCGGTGGTCACGCACAGCTGGTGGTCTTGCAGAAACACCACCTTGCGAGTTTCGCATCCCAGAGCCGTGGGATCGCTGGCCAGGAAGTTCTCGCCTTTGCCCACGCCCAGCACCAGCGGGCTGCCCAGACGAGCGCCGACCATCAGGCCCGGATGGCGCGGACTGACCACGGCCAAGCCGTAGGTGCCGCGGACCTGGGCCAGGGCATTACGAACCGCTTCGACGAGGTCGTCGCTCCAATGATGGGCGATGAGATGGGCCAGGACTTCCGTATCGGTGTCGCTGTGAAAGACAAAACCTTTGGCCTGGAGCTGGCGTTTGAGGGCGGTGTAATTTTCAATGACGCCGTTGTGCACCACGGCGACCAGGGCGTTGCCGCCGACGTGCGGGTGGGCGTTGGCCTCGGTGGCCGGGCCGTGCGTGGCCCAGCGCGTGTGGCTGATGCCCTGGCAGCCGGGCGCCGGCCGTTCTTGCAGGCACTCGAGCAGATTGGCCAGCCGCCCCGGACGCTTGCGGAT
>CAZFGM010001086.1:0-1871 GCA_964518515.1 uncultured Alcaligenaceae bacterium
TCAAGCACGCTGCTTAAGTGCAGTCCGCTCAGTTGCTTTTCGTTTTCTGGACCACATTCCGGATGCTTTCCTTCCGAGTCCTTCCAAAAGCTTAGTGCCATGAGGTCCGGTTGCGGAAGAACTACGGCGGGTTGGAGCTTCAAGCGCTCCGCCGTGGGCGGAAAGAGAATCCGGCGAACGCCGAAGCCACTACTGTTGACGAAAGTTTCCATGGTTCGGCGGTGCAGCGTATTCAGGCTCATTTCCCGGTTAAGGTCTTCCCTCCGGAAGGCGCCGATTTCATTCTCAAGTTCCTCGAGATGCTCTTTGCTATTGGCGGATAGAGACTTCTCACCGGTGGATTTCCGCGGAGGCGGGACGCGCTCGGCCATGGATTCCAAGGGATATTGCTCGCGGAGCTTCTCATAGTAGCGAATGGCCCAAAGGGACATACCACCAACCAAGCCGTACACGAGTACGCTTCCCCCTATGGACCAGGCAACGAAGGTTCCGATTCTCATCGGCTTCTGTCGCGCGCAGGCCAAAACCAGAACCATTAACAAGCAACCCTGGGCGGTTACTGCCAAAGAAGTGCTGAACAAATTGGCCAAGACGAACAGAACAAAGGCGCCAAAAAAACCTCTTGATGAAGCGCCGCCAGACTTGGCACTCCCTGGCTCTGATGAAGCCCCAGATCGCGATCTCAATACCAACAAACCGATCGCGATCATGGCCACCAGCAAAACGGCCGACACGAGCAGAGAGTTCTCGAACAAGGTGCGATTGAGCATTGTCCACCCACTCTTGGGCGAAACCTTTCACGCTCAAAACAACTCCTGAATCACCGGCTCCCCGGAGTTTGAGGTAGCGATGCCACAGCCATGGGACCATTCCTCTCGCCGGAAGCGATTCCCATGGAGAAAGCCCAATCGTTATTATCGTTTTTACGTTTTGCTTTTTACTTTTGGCCCGGTTTTTCCCTTGTCGGCATGCTTTTTGTTTTTCCCTTTTCGTTTCCGAAGGTCAATTATCCAGATCACAGCTA
The DNA here is from genome assembly GCA_964518515.1 of uncultured Alcaligenaceae bacterium. Lineage (GTDB taxonomy): Bacteria > Planctomycetota > Planctomycetia > Gemmatales > Gemmataceae > CAZFGM01. The sequence continues at coordinate 1,025 of CAZFGM010001086.1, forward strand.
CCAGGGTTGCCAAGAACAAAACAACTCCGCCAATGATCAGGGCTACGGGGTCCCCTTCACCCAGGTCGCTGAAAAAATCGCGAATGGCCCTGAAAATTCGCACCGGGATTCTCCCCAATTAAATCAACTCCCCGATCGCCCGCCCGGCGGTTCTTCAAACCTATTTCTCCGGTCTCGAAAGGAGCTTCACGCCTTTGATGAACACTAATGGCTGGTCTTGGGAAACCCCAAAAACCAGGGCGAGCGGCCGAACAACGGCAGACCGTATTTGCATGCGCAGAGCGGGCAGGCGGTAGAGAGGTTCGCCAAACTCGTTCGGCCGATCACAAAGCTGCTCGATGGCATATCGAACGGCAGCCAGAAACTCTTCTCCGCGCCCCTCACGAGTTGCCCGTCGTTGTAAACGACGCAAGGCGTCCACGATAACCGCGGAGTAGTGGACGGTGTAAGGGTGTTCGGGTTCGTGTGCGGAGGACATTCCTATTTCTTCTTACGCCGGCGGAGTTCCCGGCGATGGATTCCTTCCAGTTCGGCGAGCACTTTTTCCGCCGGAATGCCCTTCTCGATCTCCGTGTATTTTTGCAAGTCTGCGGCCGTGAATTCGCTTTTTAACTGGGCGTAGATTTCCCGCAGCGTTGCATTCCTCCGCACGTACATGATGTACGGGTCTTTCTTCTTGCGCGTGGCCATGATTGGTACTCTCCATAACCCCCTTCATAATAACACAATCAGGATCGTTAGAACAATTCCTGAATCACCCGCCCCCCGGCATTAATTCCCAGCGTCGCCAGCTGTTCGCTGCTGATGCCGGCGGCGTGGTAGACGGTGGCGGCTAGGTCGGCGGGGG
>CAZFGM010001087.1:0-1870 GCA_964518515.1 uncultured Alcaligenaceae bacterium
CCCGGCCACAAGCTCGCCAAGGTCTTCGGCACCGGCGGCTCGCTCACCGCCTTGCCCATCATCGAGACCCTCGAAGGCGAGGTGTCGGCGTACATTCCAACCAACGTCATCTCGATCACCGACGGCCAGATTTACTTGCAGCCGGACCTGTTCTTCGCCGGGGTGCGTCCGGCGGTGGACGTGGGCATCAGCGTCTCGCGCGTCGGCGGCAAAGCGCAAATTCCCGCCATGAAGCAAATCGCCGGCAGCCTGCGCCTCGACCTGGCCGCCTTCCGCGAGCTGGAAGCCTTCGCCCAGCTCGGCACCGAGCTGGACAAGGCCACCCAGGCTCAGCTCGACCGCGGCTACCGCATGGTCGAGGTCCTCAAGCAGCCGCAGTACAGGCCGATGCACGTGGCCGACCAGGTCATGATCATCTACGCCGGCACCAAGGGCTACCTCGACAAGATTCCGCAAAAACAGGTGGCCGCCTGGGAGGAACAGTTCCTGCGCTTCATGCGCGAACAAAGGCCGGAGGTGCGCAGCCAGCTCCTCAAGGAAAGGAAATTGACGCCGGACATCGAGAAGCAACTGGTCGCGGCGATCGAGTTCTTCCAGCCGCAGTTTCAGGCGAGTTGAGCATGCCAAGGATTTCGCAGTATTATGGAATTGCGATTTTAATATGAGGACCATCCGCCGCCCCATTTCCATGCGATTTACGGTGAATTTGAGGCAATCATCGACATTCAAACAGAGGAGATTTTAGAAGGATCGCTGCCACGCAGGGCCAGGAAACTGGTCCGGGAATGGCTTCAATTGCACCGCAATGATTGCTGGATAATTGGGATTTGGCGGAAGCGCGTCGCCCTTTGAACCCAATTCCTCCCCTTCAATATCAATAGGATTGGACATGATTCTTCGAATTGTCAAAGCGAAAGTATTTGGGCCTTTCTCCCTGGATTTGGCTTTTAATGATGGGACCCGGAAGTGTGTCAACTTGAAGCCGTTGCTCCGCGGGCCTATCTTTCAACCCCTGAAGAAAGCGGCTTATTTCAAGGCCGCGAAACTCGACCCTACGTGCGGAACGGTTTGCTGGCCCAATGGCGCCGATTTTGCTCCGGAAGCCTTACATTCCTTGAAGCCCATGCGCGTCCTCGGGAAAAAACCGTGAGGCACCAGATCATTATTTGGCGGTATAATCAATTGGCATAACCGCGTTTAGGTGATAGCCATGACTGTTCGCAACAAAATCCCAGCATTGGATACGCGCTCCCCTGCCCAAAAAGAGGCGGATGAATTGGTGGCCAGGGCCGCGGAGACCGGTAACTGGGAGGGTTTCGAAACGCATGAATTATGCACCCTGGAAGGGGCTAAACAATTGATCGAATTCCGGCAAGGGCAGAATCCGAAAACTTTCCTCGCCGCCCTAACCAAACATCCTTTTCGTTGGAAACAATTCGTCTTCCGCATCCTGCGCTGCGAATTCGCGGACGGCAAAGCCCGGGTGCAAACATCTCCCCACGATGCGGAGTTTGTCGCCGAGGTGAAAAAAAGGATCGAGGAAAATCGTTTTCGCGTTTTACCCTATTACCAGACCAGGGCTTCGGCTTCATCGCTTTTCCGGAGGATTATCAACGGTACAAGGATTGATGTTTCCCTATTATTGGGGAGTGGCCTTCATGCCGGTGCAAGAAATTCACGCCCGGACCTTGGCGAAATCCGCCATTTTATCGAGTTACCAGATGCCTACGGTAATTCCCCTCAACGAAGTGATCCAGGTTCTGGAACGGGCCAAGATTCGCTTCGTCCTGGTGGGAGGGTACCAGGCCAACGGCACGATAATGGTCCGGCCATCAGCCAGTTCCACCGCGATCTCTTCTTTCGTGAGCCT
>CAZFGM010001088.1:0-1867 GCA_964518515.1 uncultured Alcaligenaceae bacterium
TGGCTGACCGGCTTTTCCACGTACACGTCCTTGCTGTTTTGCATGGCCCAGATGGCGGCCAGGGCGTGCCAGTGGTTGGGCGTGGCGATACTGACGATGTGAATGTCCTTGTTTTGCATGATGCGGCGCAGGTCCTGGACGAATTGGGGCTTGTGGCCCTGAGCCTTGGCCGCCGCCTCCAGGGTCTTCTGCACGCGCGGCATGGCCGGCACCCCGGCATCGGCGTCGCACACGTGCGTGACGACGCAGCCGTGCCGCCCGGCATAGCCCGAGATGTGCCCGCTGCCCTGTCCGCGGAAGCCGATGACACAGACGTTGAGCCGTTCATTGGCGCCGCGCGGCGGCGGTTGGGCAGCATCGCCGGTCCCATCGACCAGCCTCGCGCCCGCCGCCAGCGCCGCCATGCCGCCGAGGTCTTTCAAAAAATCGCGTCGATTGAGCCAGTGCATGTTCCTGTCCTCGTCATGTGATGGAAAAGCGAATTATTCAAACCCTACCCGGGGCGAAACCTACAGAACAATGTAGCCGGTTCTGGGGGCCAGGGTCAACCGGCAAGAAAAGATTTCAAGCGCCGCTTGCGCCTAAAATCGTGGTGTAGCACCCCACAGGATTCCACGCGCCCGAGTTGCGCTTGCCGCCTGGCCAAACGGTAGATTTCCTCCCGCCTTTCTTCGACCCGGCACTACCGGTACAATGGGCAGCAAGGAGATTCCCATGAAAACGCCGGAAGACACGCTTGTCATTCCCGCGGAGCTCAAAGCGGAATTACAGCAAGCCCTCGATTTTCTTGCCAAAGGGATTCGCGACCCAGAGGCAGCAAAGAAGGCCTCTGAACGCATGGATCGGATGCGGGAGGAGAATCGCAAACTTTTCGGTGAGCAGAACAGCGCCGTTGGGATTATTCGAGAGATGCGTGACAGCCAATGAAATACGTCCTCGATTCCTCCGTGGCCCTCAAGTGGGTTCTTCCGGAACCCGACTCCGGCAGGGCGCTACTTCTCCGGGACGAATACAACGCATCGATTCACGATCTGATTGCCCCCGACATTTTCATCCCCGAGATCGCCAACGGCCTCGCGGTGCGGGCAAGGTGCGGACACTGGTCCGAGGCATTCTCGGCCCCTTCCCGCAGCGACGGAAGAGGTCTCCCTAACGTGCCGGCCTCATGATGTCAGCCACTTGCCAAAATTTTGATGCGGCGCGGCACAAACCTGCCTACAATCACCGGGGAATCAGACCCTCGTCTCGCAGAGGATACTACCATGCGCCGGTTACTCGTCCTTCTCTCGATCGTCGTTTTGGGATTGTCGTTTGGCTGGGACCGCTCCGGAGCGGATGCGCCGGACAAGCCGGTCCGCAAAGCCTTTGGCCTGGAAAAGCGCGTGCCGTGGACCACGTCCAAGGTGATCGGTTCGCCGGAACCGCCGCCGCCGTACAAGACCGAGCCGGCATTTGCGAAGCTGCCCAAGTTCGAGGAGCCGCTCGATCTGACCTACGCGCCGGGCACCAAACGCCTGTTCGTCGCCGAGCGCTGGGGCAAGATTTACTCGTTCGTCAATAAGAAGAACGTTGACAGGGCCGACCTCGTTCTGGAATTCACAGGCGCCAAGGACTCCAAGGGCATGCCGATGAAGCAGGTCATCTACGCCATCGTGTTTCATCCCAAGTTCAAGGACAACGGCCATATCTTCGTGACGTGGATTCCGAATCCAGAGAAAGAGGGTCTGCCGAAGGGCACGCGCGTATCGCGCTTCACGGTCAAGGGCGAGCCGCCGGTCGCCGATCTCGCCTCGGAAAAGATCATCATCGAATGGCCCAACGGCGGCCACAACGGCGGCTGCCTCAAGTTCGGCCCCGACGGCTATCT
>CAZFGM010001089.1:0-1866 GCA_964518515.1 uncultured Alcaligenaceae bacterium
AGCGCGCTCAACGCATGCGGCTTTGGGTGGCACGCTCCCGCCGTCAGTCGGCCGCGCCTTCCAGCAGTCTGGCGAGATAATCCACATGGGACCACGCTTTGTGCGCCGCGTGTTTGGCCAACTCCGCATACTGCGCCGCGATAAAGGCGAGCTTGAGATAGGTGAGATGGTGCTCCACGTCGCTCAGTGACGTGGTAGGCTCCGGCATTTTTGGGCTTTCAGTCATAGCGTCAGGCTCCTATGTGTCGTGTTGCTCGGGATGGAGGGTAGCTTGATAAATGCTGAGATCGGGTTGTTCGAGGCTCACGTCCAGGAGATCTTCTCGCCGCGTGAGATGTAAAGCGCTGGCTTCTGGCGTGAAGCGGGCGCGTTGCTCCAACAGGTTGGCGATATACTCGGAGGAGAAGGCCTCGTAGACAAAGGCGTCCTCCAGAGCCCTGGCCACGGACTCAGGGTCGTAAATGTCGCTCAAGGCCACGATTTTGCGCACGTGATGGTGCGGATTGAGGCGCCGCTCCTCCAGCTTGAGGTAATAGGCTTCAGCCCGAGGCGAGAGGGCGAGAAAGCGCATGAAGAGCTGGTGATCGCGGGCTTTTTTGCGTTGCTCCAGGAGCGGCTTGGGGTGATCGGGGTCTTCCACATCTTGGAACCGATCGTACCGTCTGGCATGGCGGGCAATGAGCGTGTCTCCCAGATAGAGGCACAGGCGATCGGGGTAGGTCTTGAGCGTCAGGGCGTGGCCGGCGTAGTGGGCCGGGACGGAATAACGGTTGGTCTCCAGGGTCACGCGAAATTGTCGGGAGGCTCTCACCTGTGACACAGTGGCGATATCAAACGGATGCAGCGGCAAGGGATGCAGAGACGGCCGCTCGGTGTGCCATAAGGCGGTGGGTGTGTCCCGGGTTTCGCCGTGCAGGCGCACATTGGCCACCGTATCAAGCCAGTGCCTGGCGGCGGGCCCCAGGGCGCTAAAGTCGGGGATCTCAAGACCGGCGAGGAAATTCTTTTTGACATACCCCACACCGTTTTCCACCCGGCCTTTTTCATTGCCCTTGCCGACATTGCACGGAGCAATGGTAAAGCCGTTGTGGGTGGCGAAGTCCAGATATTTCGGATGAAACACGGGCGCTTCGCCCAGGGCGCGCTGGAGCACGGCGGATGTGAGGTTGTCGACCATGACGGTTTTCGGAATGCCGCCAAAGAATTCAAAAGCGTGTTGGTGGCACGCCAAAAAATGCTCCATGGTCTGGGAGACGGTGCATTCCACATACATCATACGGCTGTAGCACAGGACCATCACAAAGAAGCTGAGCCGTCGCTGCGTTTGCCCCACTGGGACGGAGCCAAACGCACCCCAATCGACCTGGGCACACTCGCCCGGCGCAAAGGCCAGGGTGAGAAAGGCGGGCTGCCGCCTGGGTCTGACGGTGCGTATATAGGCTTTGACAATGGAATAGCCACCGTCAAAACCTTGCTCACGCAGGCGCTGGAAGACCTGGGCAGCCGAATAGGGATACCGCTCCAGCATGCGGACAATCTGCGCTTTGAACGGATCGAGTTTGCTGGGGTGCTGCCGTGACTTGCGGGGGTGGAAGTGTTCCTGGGCAAGCCAGTAGGACACCGTGCGAGGATCGAGCGCTAATTCGTGGGCGATCTGCGAGGCGCTCAGGCCCTGGTGCACATGCAGGTGTTTGATCTGGCAGAAGCAGTGATAATCGATCATGACAGTGTCTCCGCGATGTGCTTGAAAATATCCTTGATGGCCATGGGCTTGTCGGCGGCGGTCATTCTCGGGTGTTGAGCGACAGGGACGAGGGGTTCCTTGTCCAGGGCCAGGACGTGATAGAGCGGGGCCTTATAGGCCAC
>CAZFGM010001090.1:0-1864 GCA_964518515.1 uncultured Alcaligenaceae bacterium
GGACGGCGCCACGCAGACGTCGCCGATGGAGACCGTGGCTGCCTTGTCGAACTGGTGCTCGAAGGTGACGCCGTTGTTAATGGTCTTGAGCAAACCGCCGGAAGCGGTGGCCACGTAATAAAGGCTCGGGTCTTTTTCGTAAACCGCGATGGCGGTGATGCGCCCGCCCATGTTGGCCGGACCGATCGACCGCCAGGTCATGGGCTTGATCCAGTCCAGGGGCAAGGCGCCTTCAATTTTCGGCGGCGCCTCGGCGCGGGCGGGATTAATCCCCAGGGCCCCGAGCACCAGGCCCCACACCCCGACATACCAGGCAGCGCGGACAAGCAGGCGGTTCATCGCTGGACTCCTGAAAGAAGAGAAAGTAACCTCTGCAATGTACCGAGGAAAATGCGGCAAGCAACTTTTTTCTGGGTGGGATTGTTGGCGTTTCGCGCACGCAGGACCCTTGAGTCGCTGAAAGGATGCGGCGAACGCGAAACGTAATCACAAGTGCTTGCTTTGCGTTTCGCGCTCAGATGGATTGAGGTTCTACCCTGACCACGGGTTCGGACAGCCTCTTAATGGGCCAAAACTTTTTTCCGCTTCCGTGTGACTTTGGCCATCCGGTGCTCCTTTTTTTCCCTGAAAAACTGTCGAAGGAGTTGAAATAGCACCGGAACCGCTTGCTCCGCACTCCTGTTGGCAAACAGGTCTCTCACCACGACCGACCAGTGCAAGGCACAATGATGACCGATACGATCATGGAGCCAATCTCGGAATGCATCCAGAAAGCTTTCCCCTCCCGAGACCATTCCCCCATGATCATAGCCGGAGAGATAGGAAACCAAAGTGTCGTAGTTAAACGGCTGCACATACATATCCCCTCGCCGTTCGAGGTTATGCATCAGTTCCACCAACGGCTTTGATGGCCTTCCCATAAACTCAATCCTCCATAAAGTCAAAGCACAGATCGTCCGCGTAGTCGAACAACTGACGGTATTCATTTAGGGTCATGCCTCCCGGGCCGGTTTGTTGGCCGCATTATCAATAGTAGGGTAACTCACGCCAGCCTGATACAACTCGGATTGTTTATGCGGAATCCTAAGTTGCCTGCGACAATGGGGACAGCAAACGACTTGCCCTGCGAAGGTGCCATCATCCAAAATGGGTTGTCGGCAATTCGGGCAGAAAACAGTGCGGCTTGTCGCAGGTGGCAATGCTGGATTCCTTTGCAGGTAATGATGGCCTGGAACCAAAGCGCGCGGCCGCTAGCTATTGCTAGTGCCCGTCGGAAAAAGGGCGATTTTTTCAATTTGCCACCATCCTGGTAGCTGGTGACATGCCATTGACAATTGAATCTTTCCGATTATTACTTGGACGAAACAGGTGCATGCCTGCGGTATCGTTGCAGTTTTTTTTGTTTTTTTTCGGCGAAAAATTCCTCGAAAAGCTCGAAAAGCGTTGGAATGGCCTTTTCCTGGATTTTCTTGGCGAAAACATCACGCACGAGGGCCGGCCAGCTCAAACTGCACGAATGGCCGATCCGCCTCTCAAGCCATTCTTGGAAAGCATCCAGGACGCTTTCCCCCCCGGAATTAACCACACCATGGTTATATCCCGCGATATAGGAGACCAGTGCTTCAAAGGTTACGGGGTACACATACATACCCCCTCTTTTCTTGAGGTTTTGCAGTATTAAGGGCATTTGATTCGGGACAACGGCCATATTCCTATTCCTCCTCAGTTAACAATACGAATTCAAGATCATCAGCAAAATCGAAGAGCTGGCGATACTCCTGGAATGGCAATCCTTCCGGACCGGTAATGCGATCATAAACCATGTCACCAATCTGGACTGCCCAATGTTCTTTGAATTCCGATG
>CAZFGM010001091.1:0-1864 GCA_964518515.1 uncultured Alcaligenaceae bacterium
TTGACGATCTCGCGAATGTCTTGCAACTCGCCGAGCAGCCGCTTCAGGGAAATCTAGACTCCGGCGTGGCGTAGGCGACGCCACAACAACAAAACGGCGATCGTGCAATACAAGGCATGCACCTGGATCTTTGAATCGGATTCCTTTTCAAAAAGAATAATTGTGCAAGCGGCTTCCGTGAAAACCTCGCACCTGACAGCGGGAAATTCGGAATCAGAAAACAATTTCCCTGAGTTTCCTTTAACCTCCAAAGGCGACTCCACCCTCCCGCTCACAGCTCCCACCCTTTGCGATAGGCCCGGCGGATGAGCGGGTCCGCTTCGCGGGCGTTTTTGCAGCGCAGTTTGTCCGCGTCCCATTCGAGTTTCTTGCCGACGCGGTAGGCGACGTTGCCGAGGTGATTGGCTTCGGTGAGCCAGCCGGAATATTCGAAGTCGGCCAAGGCGGGTTGGCCGGCCTTGCAAGCGCGAATCCATTCGGCATGATGGCCCGGCGCGCGCGGCAAGGTCGGAGCGGGAGGCTTGAAACCCTCGAACGCTTGCTCCGGCAATAGGAGGTACCGGCCATAGTCACACAGGAGCATGCCCTTGGCGCCGATGAAGAGGTGGCCGTTGGCCCACTGGGGAATGCCGTTCTTGCGCCAGATGTTGGGCTTGTTTTCGCCCTGGTGCCAGGTGAGGCGCACGGGCGGTTGTTTGCCGCGCGGGCCGTATTCATAAGTCACGCTCATCGACGCCGGGGCCAACTCGCGGTGGACCGGCGGCCCGCTGGCTTCAATGGTTAAGGGCGCACGCAACCCGAGGGCCCAAAAGGGCAGATCAACAAAGTGGCTGCCCAGGTCGCTCATGGTGCCCGAACCGAAATCCCACCAACGATACCATTTTGGCCCAGGGACGTAGACGGAGTGGAACGGCCGCTGCGGCGCCGGGCCGAGCCAGAGTTCCCAATCCAGGCCTTTGGGCACGGGCATAGCCTCCTTGGGCCGGTCGGTAATGGCCACGATGTCCTTGTGACGCTTGGCGGCTTCTGGGCTTTGCCAGCCCCAGGCCCGCGATACCCAGACGTGCACCTCGCGGATCGGGCCGATGGCCCCGCTCTGCACGATTTCGACGATGCGGCGATAGTTCTCGCTGGCGTGCATCTGGATGCCCATCTGTGTGGTGACCTTGGTCTTGGCCGCCGCCTCGCGAATGCGCCGCGCCTCCCAGATGTTGTGCGTGAGCGGCTTCTCGCAATACACGTGCTTGTTGTGGCCGAGCGCCAGCATGGTGGCGAAAGCATGGGTGTGCTCGCACGTGCTGATGACGACGGCGTCAAATTCGCGCTGGTGGTCGAACAGCCTGCGGAAATCGGCGCAGCGCCGCGCCTTGGGATATTTGGCGGCAGCGTCGGCGATGGCCCGCGCGTTCACGTCGCACAGGGCGACAATGTTCTCTCCGCTGACGGCCCCCAGGTTGGCCGCCCCGCGGCCGCCGCAGCCGATGATGGCGATGTTGAGGCGATTGGGTGCATCCTGGCTGCGGAGAAAACCAGGAGCCGCCGCCAGCGCCCCGGCGCTGGCGGCGACGAATTGACGGCGCGTAATCAATTGGCGAGGCATGGGTGTCTCCTTCGGTCGGGATGGTTTGTCGGGAAAAAATTAACGGCTCAATCATAACCTGAGAAACCTTAAATGCCACCAGGAATTTGCGCCTTCGCGGTGGGTCTGGCAAAACCGGCTGAAATCTGGATTTCAGCACGTAACGGGTGCTGCGATCCAGCTTGCTTATCCAACCCTTGGCGCGCAGTTTGACCAGGTCGTACCGTAATTGCGCTGCCGTGTATTCGTCAGGGCTCAGCCCGAAACGGTTTTGCAGGTAGGTAC
>CAZFGM010001092.1:0-1846 GCA_964518515.1 uncultured Alcaligenaceae bacterium
GCTGACGACAGGCTTGTTTTTCTTGAGATTCTTTCCGATCCGCAGGAGGGCGGTTTCCTTCATGCACTTCAGGAAGACCCAGACAACAAGGAGGTTCGTTTGTTATACGCCAACTGGCTTGAAAAACGGGGCGACCCGCGGGGGGAGTTCCTTCGCATCGAATCCATGCTGGAGAATAGGTCAAAGGATGATGTGCAGTACGAAAACCTTAGGCATCGCTTGTTCCAACTTGGTAGCTCGACCGTAAAGGATATGGCGGCAAAGTTTCGCCCGGCGGGTCTGCCCAACTTTCCAGGTTCTCCCCGGTCCTGGTAATCTTTACAACGACCTGGGAAGCGGCCGGCACAAACCGGCCATTTTTCCTGATCCCCAACTCCCGTCCTCATGGCACATTAGCGCGGTGGTTCGGCAAATTTCCGGCCTCGCCGACTGGCTCGGCTCGCCTTTTGCTGCCACACTTGCCTCAGACATCTCGGCAGGACGTCTGAGAACCCCCTTTTTAACTTCGTAGGTCAGGCTTTCCAGCCTGACCGGTCAGGCTGGAAAGCCTGACCTACAAGGTAAGCACATTTCCGGAGGCAGAGGATGCGGCGTCCGCACATCTTTTTTATTCTGGCCGGAGTCCTGGCGTCGCTGGGGGCCGCCCACCGCACGCCCAACTTCGTCGTCCAGGCGCCCACGGCCGAGGTGGCCCGGCAAGTCGGCCAGTATGCCGAGCATTACCGACGGGAAAAGGCGGTGCAGTGGCTGGGCGAGGAAATGCCGCCCTGGCCGCAGCCGTGCCCCTTGCACGTCAGCGTGACCATGGAGCCGCCCAGCGGCGACACCACGTTCACTTTCGGCCACGACCATCGCGGACTTGGCCAGGTCATGAGCATGCGCATGAATATCCGCGGCCCGCTCGATCGCCTCTTGGCCAGCGTGCTGCCGCATGAAATCACGCATACCGTGTTCGCCCATTACTTCCGCTGCCCCGTGCCGCGCTGGGCCGACGAGGGCGGCTCCGTCCTGTCCGAGGATGTGCCCGAACGCGACCGCCACGACCGTTTGACCCGGCACATCCTCAACCAGGGCCGGCAAATCCGCCTGCGCACCCTGTTGCCCATGCGCGAATATCCCCGCGACGTCCACTGCCTCTACGCCCAGGGCTTTTCCATCACCGATTACCTCGTCCGCCGCAGCGATCGTAAGACTTTCTTGCAATTCGTTCGCCAGGGCATGCAAAACAACTGGCAGAACTGGGACAGCGCCGTGAAGACGTTTTTCGGCCATCGCACGGTGGAAGAGCTGGAAGGGGCCTGGCTGGCTCACCTGCGCGATCCGCACCGCGCTCCCGACACGATCCTGGCCCACAACCAGCCCAGGCCGAGTCCAAGTGGCGGGGTCGTGGTCCGCCTGACGGTACCGCCGGTGCAGCCGCTCGATCCGCCGCCCGTGGCCCGCGCCGCCCGGCCCGATCCCGCCGGTCTGCCGTATGGTGAAAACCCAGGAATGGCGCCCCCTTCCGCTCCCGTCGGCGCCTGGCAAGCGGTGCCGGTGTTTGCCCCGGCCGGCCAGCCCACCGCGCCACCGGGATTTATGCCCGCCCCGGTTACCCTGGGCCCCCCGATCTTCGATCCCCAACCGCCAATGCCCATTTATCCGAGTCCATTGCCTCGATCATATACTGAACGCGGCCAATAATTCTTTCGAGGCTTGTCCCCGCCGGGATAATCCATGCGTAGGCGCGTTTACCCTCCGATGAAAAAGCCAACGCTTTTGGGGTACCTTTTTTAGACACTTCTCGGCGAACCCCAAGAAAAGATTTACCACAGAGACCTTCTCCAATTCCAATGGAAGGAACACC
>CAZFGM010001093.1:0-1834 GCA_964518515.1 uncultured Alcaligenaceae bacterium
AGTAAAATTGTTTTGTCGGGACAAAATTAATTTTAACCGAGAAAAATCCATGAAATACCCCCCCCCCCCCCCCCCCCCGAAAAATGTTATTCCGGCCCGGTGATCCTTTTCACGGGTGAACGGGAAAGCGACCATTTTCGTGTCCAGGTTCTTGGCAAACCAATCGCCTTGGCTTATGCCCCTTGGCTTGCCTTGATCGACCTGGTGCTTGCCCGTTCAGCCGGCACCGGGTTTCTCGCTCTTAACCGGGTGATTGTGGCCCGTTTACGAAAAGCCCTTGAGGAAGCTCTTGGACCGGGAATGGGGAAAAAGCTCATTGAAACAGGTTGCCGCGAAGAATACCGCCTGACCATGGAGGAAGGAAAAATTCTCGTCGGCCTTGATTCCACCTTTGCCGAGCTGGAAGCTTTGCACTTCCTGTCCGAAGAGCGGGCCAGCGGCCTGCGTAAAATGGCCCGCCTTGAAACCTTGGTGAAACCGAAAAGAAACCGAAAGGAAATTGACACGCCCAAACCCAGGCGAAATAATTGATCCCATATCGGGAGGGTCCAGGTGATGCGACCCGTTTTGCCTTTTTCCCTGGTATCCAAGGTGCTCGCCGCGCTGCTATTGGCGGCGGCGGGGCTCAAGCTGCACGGCCTGGCGTTCGCGCCCGTGGCGGCCATGGGCTTTTTCTCCTCCCCCGAGTTCCAGGTCGGCCTGGTCGAGTTCGAAGTCTTCCTCGGCGTGTGGCTTTTTTCCGGCAAGCGACCGATCGGCTCATGGCTGACCGCCTTGCTCGCCTTCGCCGGCTTCGCCGCTTTCAGCGCCTACCAGGGCTGGATCGGCCAGGCCTCATGCGGCTGCTTCGGTGCCCTGCGCGTCAGTCCGTGGGCGGCGTTTGGCTTCGATGTGCTGATGGTGAACACCCTACTGTTGGCCCAGCCTGATTTGCAGCCGGTGTGGGAAAATCCTCGGGATAGTTTGTTAACCGCAACGGCCCCGCTGGCCGGAGGTCTTCTTGCCGTGGCCGCGCTCCTGGCACTCCTGGCCCATCTCACTTTCGGCTCAACCCCGGCCGCGCTGGCTTACCTGCGCGGCGAACGCATTTCCGTCCACCCGCGTCTGCTCGACATGGGCCAGGGCGAACCGGGGGAAACGCGGGAAGGCACTCTGGAATTGCAAAACTGGACCGATCAACCCGTCCGCCTCATCGGCGGCACCGCCGATTGCTCCTGCGCCGTCACCGGCGATCTGCCGGTGAACATTCCCCCCGGCGAAGCCCGCTCGATCACGGTGACCATGCGCCTGCCGAGCGCCCGAGGAATGTTCACCCGGAAAGCGTTTTTGTTTACCGATGACGACGAAGCCCGCACCCTGGTCTTTCGCCTCACCGGCCGCATCAACCCGGGGGTGGAAAAAATCAAAACCGCAGGAACAGGGAACGGAGGCTGATTTCAAAACTTGCATGGCAATTTCTTTGAAAGGAGAATGGTATGGCCCGGTTAAATTCATTGGCTTCGTGGTTTTTCACCTGCCTGGGAATTACCCTGTTGATCGTCGCCGCCCTGGCAGCGCCGGAAAACGTGTTTGCCGATACGGGAAGTGACTGCGCTGCTGGATGTCAAACTGCCTGCGGCTCGGACCCTAACTGCTACAACTGGTGCATTGCGAATTGCTGCGCTTGTGGAACCGATCAAACGTGCTACAACAATTGCGTTGGAGTCGCTTGCAATCAAGGTAACGGCTATTGTAAATTTGACACAAAAACAAATTGTCACGGTGTCGATAGAACCTGCTTTATGGATATTAGCAAATGCTGGTGTTTATGGGATGAAAATACCGACCCGAAATG
>CAZFGM010001094.1:0-1834 GCA_964518515.1 uncultured Alcaligenaceae bacterium
GCCGTCTCAGCGTGCAGATGCGTCGGGTTGCAGACGTCGATCAGATCGATGTCCGGATCGGCCAAGAGCGCTTCCAGCCGATCGAACTTCTTCATCTTCGACAGGTCCATCATCGTCCCGGCCGGGCCGAAATTGCCGCGAAGCGAGCGCCAGTCGCCGGCCAGCTTTCGTGGATCGCGGCTGCACACGGCCGTCACCCGCGCCCCCTTGAGCCGCCGGGCCGCCAGGTAGTGGATCATGCCCATGAAGCCGATGCCGACGATGCCGATTCTCACCATTGTTAAGTCCTTGTCAAAAATGGTCTTATGGTCTCCACAAATGCCGAAATGAAGATGGGTTACCTTGCTTCGGGGCGTCCGAAACCCTTTCTTTATGGCATTCTTTGCGCGTTCTTGCGGATCAGGTTGATGATCTACTACCTGGTTCGTTGTAGCCAGCGGGCAACAGCAAAGCCACTTGTGCTCTTCTGGGCACGAGATTCCATAGGAGTCATTGCAAGGGGATAGGTGGCTCTTATTAAGCTGTTGGAACCCCTCGTGTTTCTACGGTGTTCTTGACAGAGTCTTTCCAAAGGCCTCTCGGTCGCTGGCTAGAAGAGTTGCTGGGCCGGGGATACAATGTAGCGAGCGACCCATAGCACCGGGAACGGGAGGGTTTGGCATGTTTCTGAAGGCCGATGAGTTCATTTTAGACGTTCGGAGGGCGGCGCGGCTGGAGCAGAAACCTACCGTCGCAACCGATTCCCAGCTGATCGATCCAGACTCGATCGCGAGGGCGTTTCAGCGCGCAGCGATGTGGCTTACGCCGAAGATCGTGGCCGCCTACGACCAAGGCGGAGCGCTTGTCAAGTTTTACAGCAAAAAAAGTGACAGCGATAGCGGTGTTCAGTCCTTGGCGCATGCAGGGCGTTTTCGATCACGGCTTGGAGGATTTCCGCGCCGACCTATCTTATATTGGGGCTGCGGATTTTGGTACAAAGAAACAAGAACGAACCGCAAAGACACGACAAACACGAAACATATAAACGAAGAAGGAGAAAAGCCGATGTCGGCAACGATCACGGTAGAAGAAGCCCAGACCACGTTGAAGGAGCTTATTCACCAGTTGGCTCCTGGCGAAGAGGTCATCATCACCGAGAACCAACGGCCTATCGCCAAGTTGGTGAGTGAGCAGCCGAAACCGCCGAATCCGCCTCGTCCTGGTCCAGGCTTGTGCAAGGGAGAAATCTTGTACATGGCCCCGGACTTCGATGCTCCGCTGGAAGACTTCAAGGAATACATGGAATGAAGCTCCTGCTCGACGCGCACACATTTCTGTGGCATGCGGACGGAAAGCCGCAGATGAGCGCTCGGGCTACGTCACTGCTCGTCGATCCGGCGAACGACTTGTTCCTGAGCATGGCAACCGTTTGGGAAATCGCCATCAAGGTCGGGTTGAAGAAGCTGACCTTGTCCAGCGCCTACGTCCCCTTCATGACACGAGCGATCACCGGCTACGGCTTGAACGTGCTGCCTATCACCTTTGAGGACTGTGCGGAGTACGAGGCGCTGCCTTTCCCGTTGCAGAAACACCGCGACCCGTTCGACCGGCTGCTTATTACACAAGCCAGACGAAACGGAATGGCCGTCGTCGGGGCGGATGCGGACTTCGATGCCTACGGCGTGACCCGCCTTTGGTGAATATCCACCTTCCCGATGCTGAACTTGACGCTTCATCCCGTGTCTCTTAATAATATGGTTTCTGCCGATGGATCGGCGGGTGGCCCCGTCGTCTAGTGGTCTAGGACACGGCCCTTTCAAGGCCGCGACACGGGTTCGAATCCCGTCGGGGTCAT
>CAZFGM010001095.1:0-1831 GCA_964518515.1 uncultured Alcaligenaceae bacterium
TCGCCATGAGTATTCTCCTCGGGGATCATGGTTCCTTCGTAAGCCAGCAGCAAGCCAATTACGGGAGCGACCACGTGGACGCTGATGCGGGTCTGCCGCGGGCCATCGCCGGGGGATTCTCGGGCTTCTACCCGCGGGACCAACCACACCGGCAAGGGAAAGTATCCTCGCCCCCAGCGCATGCCGATGCTTTGTTGTTGGTAAAGCAGCGCGCCGCCCAGCACCCGCAGTCGAAATCGAATTTCCATTAAACCCATGCGCTCGGCCAACAGCCCTCCCGGCGCTTCCTCCTGGGTGGTCACGAACGGCTGGTCGCCGAAGGTGCGGAACCAATGTTCGCCGTCTCCCGAGGGGGTGATGACCAACCGGGTGGGGACCGAAGGGGTTGCCGGGGGCAAGTCCATCCGCTGCACCAGCCAGTGGGCCCAGCTGTTTCCGTGCTGGATGCGAAACGTCCCCACCGCCGTTAGCGAGTTCCCCTGGCTGTGCAAACTCTGCACGCTCTCGTCCAGGTCCCACCAGGCGGGGCCCAGCAAACGCGGATAGAGAGCCGGTCCCATGCCTGTACCTCGGGACGCAGAATGTGGGAATAAGCTTGAAACCGAAAATCCTTGGATAAATTAACCGTAAGAAAGGTCGGTGTTCAAACCCCGCGGGCTCGAAGACTCGCCTTGCGGGCTTGGCAAGGAGAGGTCATGTACCAGGGGCAATTGCTCGGTATCTTCCTGACCGCGCGCAAGCGCGATGAACTGCTGGCGGTGGACCAGGTTGAGGCCGTGGTCGGCGGCGGCCTGGTCGGCGATCGCTATTTTCGCCGCGACGGCCACGGCAAGACCGATCAGGAAATCACCTTGATCGAAATGGAAGCGCTGGAGGCCCTCTCCAACGAGTGTCAAATAACCCTACAACCCGCCCAGGCCCGGCGTAATCTGCTCACCCGCGGCGTGCCGCTCAATCACCTGGTTGGACGGGAGTTTCGCGTGGGAGAGGTGATTTTGCGCGGCCTACGCCTGTGCGAGCCGTGCGGGCATCTGGAAGCGTTGACGCTTTCCGGAGTGCAAGCCGGCCTGTGTCACCGGGGAGGCTTGCGAGCCCAGGTGGTTCGCGGCGGCATCCTGCGCACTCGGGATATCATTGAGCCGTTGGAAAGGGATACTGAAATGGAATTGCGCAACTTTTTTCCATGAGCTGAAATATCCCGCAGGCTCGAAGACTCGCCCGCGGGCTTGGGCATTCTACGATGCCTGGCGATGGTCCTCGGGTACGGGCAGGATTTCCACCGCCTCCGGACGCAGGCACGCCGGCAACTGCACGGCGAAGGTCAAACTGCCCAGGCGGATGCGGTCGCCATCGTACACCGTGGCTTCCTGCATGCGCTCGCCGTTCACGTATACGCCGTTCAGGCTGTTCAGATCGATGATTTTCCACTGGCCGTGGCCAAAGACCAGGCGGCAATGCCGCCGGCTGACGTCGGGCACGGCCAGGCGGACGTCGGCCTCCGAATGCCGGCCCAGCAGCGTATCGGGCTGGGTCAGCTCGACGCACAACCCGCCCGGTTGCAAGAGCAAGCGCAGCGGCAGAAAATCCGGGAAAGTGAACGCGCGATGCGGCCCCTGGAGCCCGTGTCCGGAGGCTGGAAGTTGACGGTCGTCCATGACGTTCCCTGTTCCGCGGGGCGCGGCCGGCTTCCGCTTCCGGCCATTTTTTTTCCGGCGCGGCTTGTACCACATTTCCCCCGCCAGGAAAAGTCCGGTTGGCCTTTGGTGACGAAAAGAATAACCACAGAGACACAGCGCGGCCGAGCCGCCGATAAAAACTTGAAAAAAGGTGT
>CAZFGM010001096.1:0-1830 GCA_964518515.1 uncultured Alcaligenaceae bacterium
ACGATGGCATGGTCATCAACGATCAGGACGCGAATCTTCGCCATGGTTCTCCTCCTTGAGGGGGATGCACACGTGGACCGTGGTTCCGCTTCCGGGCCGCGACTCGATCGTGACGGCGCCCGAGAGAAGGGCGGCCCGTTCGCGGATGTCGAGCAGGCCCAGACCTTTGCCGGCGCCAGGCGCCTGCAGCAAGGCATCCTTGTCAAACCCACGCCCGTCGTCTTCCACCGTCAAATGTACGCCCGACGAGCCGCCCGAGACGGGCACTCCCAGCTGGCGCCGGACCACCAGGCTGACCGCCTTCGCCGCCGCGTGCTTGAGGACATTCGTGAGCGCCTCCTGGGCGATGCGGTACAAAGCCGTCTCCACTTCTGCCGGCAGACGGACCAAGGCCAGGTCCGGGGCGACCACATCGACCGCGATGCCGTGCGCTTGGGTATAATCGGCCGCGTAGCGCTCCAGGGCTGCCGCCAGGCCCAGATCGTCCAGAACGCTCGGGCGCAAGCCGCGGGCCAGCCTCTGGACCTCATCCAGGAGCGAGGCGGTGATGCTGCGGAGTTCCCCCAGCCGCGCGCGCGCTTCCGCAAACGTAGGCACCTCTGCCGCTGCACACAGCCCAAGGAGCAACGACGTGATGGATTGGCCGATGCCGTCGTGGAGGTCGCGCGCCATCCGGCGCTGCTCCTCTTCCCGTGCCGACAGGACCTGTTTGAGGAGCCGGGTGCGGGCCTCGTTGGCTTCCGCCGTGCGTTCCTGCCCTCGTCTTTCTGCTGCCAGCATCGTGTGATAGCGCGTCTGGAGAAACGTCTGGCCCAGGGTCGCCAGCAGGTCGGCGTAAACCTCCAGGGTGGCCTGCTTGACGGGATGTTCCAGGCGAGCCAGCTGCCAGGCTCGTGCCGGTGAGAGACCGAGCTGCTTGGCCACTTGCTCCAGCGGCAGTTGTTCGGGGTACTGGTCAAACACTTGGCCCGCGACCAGCGCCCCCAAAGGATGTCCGCCCAGCACCAGCGGCACGGCGAAATGCACCAGCCCCGTGCGGTCGCGCGCCACGACAAAGCCGCCTCGGGCCAAGGCGTCGGCAACGCAGTTACAGGGCTTAAGCGGCGCCAGCGAGAAGGGACACCCCACCCCCCCTGCCGCCCCTTCCGGTGTGGGGCACGTTTCCAACGTGCCTTCCCGTGCAGGCACGTTGGAAACGTGCCCCACACCGGAAGCAGGCGGGGTCTTGGCGTGCAAGAGGCTCCACGTCGGTCGGGGGTTGATGTACTCCCCGATCAGGCGACCGGCCGCATCGGCGAGGGCCACCGCGAGGTTCGTGGCGCGGGCGAAAGTTGCTAAACCCTCCTGCCAGTTCACCGGGTCTAACAGGTCGGCACGGATGGCTGGCTGCAGTTCGACGCCGAGCGGCTGCGCCGAGAGCTCGCCATTGTCTTGGTTGCGGTTGTGCTCCAGCAGTAAGTCAGGCTTTCCAGCCTGACGCCCGGTGTCAGGCTGGAAAGCCTGACCTACACGATGCTCCGGGAGGGGCATGGCGTCCTTTCCGTGTTGCAAGGCAAGAACAGCAGTCCCACTCTGGTTCCCAAACTGAGTTTGGGAACCAGAGGGGTGTTACGTTGCTTCGGGGAGGGCGCCGCCCTCTCCGCCGCGCGGCAAATCGGGGCTGAGCCGCGTCGGTGCGCGGCTCAGCAGGCCATAATAACTCTGGAACGGCAGCACGGGCAGGGCTTTGCCCTCTTCTATCGGCAGCAGGCTGATACCGCCTGGCCCGATCGTGTACTCGCGGGTGACAAACTCATGTTCGCTGCCGCGCGCCTTGGCCACGGTGATGGC
>CAZFGM010001097.1:0-1827 GCA_964518515.1 uncultured Alcaligenaceae bacterium
GGTCCGTGTCCATCATGGACAGCTCCAGGCCGAAAGAGAAACAAGTGGAGAGGAGGAGGGAATGCTTAGCAGACGCAGCGACAACAACATGCCGCGCCGCAGAGCGGACAGCACCGGCCGCACGGGAGGAGAGCAGAAGTTGCTGAAACGCTAATCATGAAGGAAAAGGATAGCACACTCCGACGCGTTTGGCAAGAGCGCGAAACGAAGCGAACGAGAATTCCTGTCCCCGTTTTGAAACGGCTTCAAGGCAGTTTTGATCTGCGAAACAATTCTGGATTTTCACCGATTGATTCGTCCAGGTCCTGACCAGGTCCTGATGGACAATAGGAGAGGCCAAGGGGTGTTCCTTCGCCCCGGTCCAGTCGCAGAAGTCTGGAATGTCAGTCGAACTCTTGAAGAACGCTGGCTCTCGCCCGCGACCGCGAAAAGGCTACCCTGACCGTTCCGCGCTGGAGGAGCTTACTCGCGACCAGCTTGCGGCCCTCCGACCCCAGTGCCAACTGACACTGAGGACTTGCTCGCAAGGGTGTCGTAAAGTGCTCGCAACAGTATACTTAGAAAAACGAGTGCCACAAGTCGTCAGTGCCAACTCCATCACGCGGATGAATGGGATTTCTATGGTTCCTTAACGTTTTTTTCAGGATTCGTGTCCATTTTTGGGGGCGTTTGTCGATTAGGTGACTGGGGAAACCCGTCTTTGCAGGAGGCCTCATGACAAATCCCGTCCCCACGCAGCATCGAGAATTACCAAAGAGCACGCCCGAGCGCCTGGTCAGGCTGGTGCCCGGAGTCGTAAAGAGTTGAGCCGTTACACAAGTCCTCGTGCTCATCCCACACCCCCACACCCCCACACCCCCCCGTTCTTGGGTATGCCGGCAACGGGCCGGCGGCTGGCGCAAATCACCGGGGAGCCCCGTCCCCTTTTCAGCCGAGCCAAAATCGATTGCATTACGCCCATTAACACACATCCGCAAGAACATCATCGAAGCGGTCCGGTGGACTGCATCGTCGGCTTGGGGCTCTTTACCCGCCGTCAAAGGAAATTCTCGCTCCTAAGCCGTGGCCGCTGCTGGTTCTGTTTCGTCGTACCAAACTTGAAGCAAAACGGTCTGGCCTCCCTCTACGGTGCCCACCACGGTGCGGATCCGGCAAGTGGGATGTTCCACCGCCCACTTGTAAAGTGCGTGAGAAAGGAGAGCGGGCACTGCCTTGGCATGGCGGTGTTTCGTGCCGGGGCGAATGACCAGATAGCCTGGCCGCGCAATTCCGGTCTTGATCATGATCGCCTTTGCGTCCCCGTTGCCGTTCCCATTGCCGTTGCCGTTCCCATTGCCATTGCCATCGGTCATGGCTTCGCCTCCTCGTCAAACCAGATATGGAAAAACACATTCTCTCCATTCTCGACGATCCCGACGGCTGCCCGGACCCGGAGATTCGGGTTCTCCATGACCCAGTCGTGAACAGCGCTCATCAAAAGGACGGAAATGCCTTTTGGACGAGCCGCCTTCATGTTGGGGCAGATCACCATATAGCCAGGGGCCATCAGCCGGTATTCGATTAATACCGAGCCTTTGTCCTCAGCGCCGGCATTCATGAAATTCTCCATGTTGGTCCATGCCGTCCCTCATGCCTTCGCCTCCTCGTCAAACCAGACATGGAAGATCACGACTTCGCCGTCCTCGACGATGCCGACGCTGGCACGTATCCGGCAATTGGGGTTTTTCATGGCCCATTCCTGAAAGGCGCAGGTCAAATAGACGGAAATGCCTTTTGGACGGCCCGTCTTCTTGTCTGGGCAGATCACCATATAACCAGGCGCCTTCA
>CAZFGM010001098.1:0-1822 GCA_964518515.1 uncultured Alcaligenaceae bacterium
CAAATGCAGGCATCACTCTCAAGCCAACCAGCAACGTCAAGAGCCGCTTTTACTTACGTCTCATGGTGGAAGACCGCCCAGGTGTTTTGGCCGAAGTGACGCGCATCCTGGCCGACCAGCACATCAGTATCTCGTCGGTCATTCAGCACGAAGGCGTGGAAGGCCCCGAAGGCAACATCGTCCCCCTCATCATCATGACCCACGCCGCCCACACCGCCAATTTCAGGGCGACCCTGGACCAATTCGACCGCCTTAGCTGCGTATCGGCCCCGACCGTGTATTACCCGGTCGGGGATTGAAAAAGCCGAGGAATGCCGTGGGCGCCAGGGTCTTGCTGTAGGCCGTGAGGAAGTATTCCACTTTCGGCGGCACCTGGGGGTAGATCTCCCGGTGAACAATGCCGTTACGCGTTGGCACGATTCCGTGTTTCTTTTAAAGATCGTTAAGATTCATAATGCCCTCTTCACTCAAGGAACCGTCGGCATTCGCACTGGTTTTCGTTCCTTTTCCCACAGGCGTTGGATTTCCTTGTTACGTCGCAGGACCGACTCTCGATTTGGCCAAGGAAGCGGCGGTGCCACATCAGCCGCGTTCCCCGTGTTGGACCTCCTGGGGAAGCCAGTAGTTTGCATACTGGGTCCATGTCCAGCTTTTTAAACATACCCGTCTAACGTTCCTCCCGCATATTTCGCTCCCAACGAAGCCCACTCGGCTGCCTTGTCCGCGTACCGTCTCACCAGAGGGACACCAGGCGGCGCTAGCCCGATCTTTCCTTGTTGAAATCCGACTGGTTGCCCACATAAAGGGCAGGGCAGTCCATGGCCGCCAGCCCTCTAAAAAGCATGGGTCCTTCAGTCTTGTACCACTCGACGTGCCAGTCCTCTACCTTCTGATGGCAGTTCGGGCACTCTTCGTTTGGGGCATCGCCAGGGTCGCCTTGGCCATTCGATCCCAACGTGCCCTCGTTATACATTATCAACTGTTCGACGCCACGCTCGGCGAGTTTTCCCGCCGCATTTGGCCCTTGGCAAATTCGCAGAAGGTTTGCGACCCGCTGCACCTGGACCGGTCCACGCTGAGCCGAAATGTGGAGCCCATGCGGGCCAAGGTTGGCTGGAAGTCCTGATGGCCGATGACGCGCGGGAGCAGCCGTTTCGCTACTTCCCATGGTAAAGCGCTCTTGAAGCGGGCCGAAACAGCCTGGGAAAAAGTTCAGGCCCAAGACGGCAAACTTCGCGGAAATGTGAATCGGGGCGACAAGACCTATTTAACTTTTCCAGCAGGGTGTGGCCGACGCCGGGCCGCGGCGAATGGATGACGTAAACAACTTCATGAAATAATGTTGCGGCACGAATTGCTCAGGCCGGCAAGCGTGGGCCCTAGCGCAACGTGAAGACGATGTCCCCTATCCCCTCGGCCGCATTATAGACCTGGCCGCCGTCGTCCTTCATGTCGGGGCCAACGCTAAAGAGCACCAGCCCTTCTTGGGCTCGTTTCATGCGCAGAGGCTTGCCGTCGAAGGGATCGGTGGGGACCTGGCTCAGGTGCGCCGGCACCAGGTCTTCGAGTCGGGCAGGGTATTGGCCGGTCTTGTTCTTGTAGGCTGTAGCGGCAAGTGCCAGCCGAGCCAGGTGGCGCGCGGCGTCCGCTTCCGTCATATACAGTGCCATCCTTTCAAAGGCGCGAAGTATGAGGCGCGTCACCACCCCGCTCATCAACCCCGCGGCGCTCATCCGCCGGCGCCACCGCTTTGTCTCGAGCGCCGCCTGACGCACGTTTTCGCGGCGCTGCGAGATCGCGGCGTAGCGCCGCTCGAACGGGC
>CAZFGM010001099.1:0-1821 GCA_964518515.1 uncultured Alcaligenaceae bacterium
CTAGCTAGTACTACAGCGCTGAGTAGGTAGGTCAGGCTTTCCAGCCTGACCCGAACTGCCCAGGTTCCCCGAGTTTAGGCAAGTTGCGTCAGCCTGGAAAGGCTGACCTAAAACCTGGCGCTGTAGTACTAGCTAGGACCCTTCCTTGGGTTGTTTCACTTTGCTACCGGCGTTAACGGATAACGCCGTTACCACGGATGGACTCACCTTGTCGCCCCCCATACCATTGGCACCCCTGGGTGCTGATTAACTATCGCGTGACGCAAACCGCCGACAGCGTGCGGCGGCGGGCGTTTTGTTTCCCGGTGCACTCGCCCAGGAATCAGGAGGTTCTCCCATGTCTCTTGTCCCCCTGTTTTGCCTCGTCCTGTCCGCGGCGGAGCCGGCCTGGCACAAGGATTATGACCAGGCCGTCGATCGCGCCATAAAGGAGAAAAAAGACCTGGTTATCGTTTTCCAGAGCAAGAACGAACTCGACGACGTCCTACAACACGCCGACGTGCACAAGCGCCTGGCCCGCTTCGTGTGCCTGAAAGTGGCCACCGCCTACAAGTACCAGGGCAAGCCCCTCCTGGATTATCCCGCCCTCGAAGACATGATGCACAAGCCGGGCTTCGTCATCATCAGCTACCACGACGACAAGCTGGCCACGCACGGCCACGTCATCTCGGCTCATGCCCTGGCCGCCAGCCGTTATCGCTGGGCGCCGGCTTACGGCGCCGACCAGGTGAAGCTGATCCTCGACCTGCCGGCCACGTGCACCCTGGGCCAGCGGAGCATGATCTACGCCATCCGCGTGCATCCGGAACGGCCGCAGAGCGTGAGCAGCGAATTGCACCCGGCGTTTTTGAAACATGCCCAGACGCACTGCCAGCGCCAGGCCGGCATGCAACGCCAGCACCACGCCAACCTGGGGGCGGCCATGGCCGCCCTGCAAAACCAGGTCAACATTGGCATCAGCGGCGCCTCGGAAGTGGTCGCCGAGTCGTGGGGCCGGGTCGTTGGCGGCGAAAACGTGCTCGAAGCCGCCATCTCGTGCGTCGATGCCTGGCGGCAATCCCCCGGCCACTGGGGCGCCGTCGCCCGCCAGCACCGCTTCTACGGCTACGACATCGCCCGCGCCGCCAACGGCACCTGGTACGCTACCGGTATTTTCGCCCGCTAGAGGGGTCTGGACCGCAAAGTATGACCAGGATCCGAAGCGCCTCATTCCCGCTCCTCTTATTCCCTGCTGGCACGCCATTCCAGGCCAAGGGAGGTCATGCGCTCACGGGCGGCCAGAAAGGCCCAGGGGGTATTAGGGTAATCCTCGATGATGGCTTTCCAGGTTTTGCCGATGGCTTTGACCATGTCCTTGACCTTGCTTTCGGAAATCTGCACTTTTTTGCGCGAGCCGACGCGCCAGCCGTTGTGGATGGCGAGGTTGATTTCCGGGAGCTGGTCGCCGCGGACTTGGGCCAGGATGAAGTTGTATTCGTACAGGTAGACGAGGCGGGACTGGAAGCGGGCCAGGGTGTAGTGGTAGTGGGCCTGCCAGCGCTTGGACGGCTCCTGGTCGATCTTTTTTCCCGCTTCCGCCAGCTTGGGCATGACGCGTTCCAGCTCGAAGATGAGCTGGGCCGGGGCCTGCTGGTCTTTGAAGAATTGTTCCTTGATCCTCTTGTCAATGGGGCCGGCGCCGCCGGTCAGCCGTTCGCGGATGACGATCCGGTCGCTGTCCCGCAAGGCGGCGATGGCGTCGAGCACGGCGGCGCGCACGGCATATTTTTGCGGCTCGGCCTTGACCATCTTTTCAAGCTCGGCCAGGGTCTTGTAATCCTT
>CAZFGM010001100.1:0-1821 GCA_964518515.1 uncultured Alcaligenaceae bacterium
TTGGCGTCCTTGAGGTCGGCCTGGGTGAAGCCTTCATCGACGTTGGGGACTTTCTCGCTGTACGGAGCTTCTCCGCGCAGCATCTTGACGTCGTCGGCTTTCAACTGGCGGGCCCATTCCATGGTGGTGGCGATGTGGCCGGCTTTGTCGGGGTGCGGCCGCTGGCCGGACTGCCAGGTGAAACCCAGGGCTTGATTGCGCTGCAAGAGCTGCGGAATCTGGCCTTCGATGGCCTTGAGCCAATCGCCGCCCCGGCCGGGCAAGCCGCCGGGGGTGCAGCCCGACGCCGCTTGCAGCATCGGCACCCACGTCCGCTGATAGCTGTTGTCGCCTTGCAAATCCATCTTGGTCGGCGCTTGCACGTAGAACAGGGCCTCGGTCTTGTCCTTGACGGAAATCTGCGTGATCTTGACCGGATAGATGAGCTTGTCCGAGGCGAACTGGAAGCGCGTCGGCGTCACCTCGCCGGCGTAGGAGCCGTCCTTGTTCTTCTTCATCTGCATGGTGTCGATCTTCATGACCGTGAAGAGATACTTTTTCTGCACGTAGAAGTTGAGGGAGGCCTCGTCGCCGGAATAGTGGTATTTGTTGTCCTTGAGCCATTGATAAAGGTCGTCGGCGCGATCGGCGCTGATGATTTTGTAATCGAGCGAGCCGACGACGCCGGCCTCCAGGACGACGACGCTGGGTTTTTTCGCGGGTGGGGCGCTCGGGTCCCGGCCTTGGTTGGCTTTACCCGCGGCCCGTTGCAGGGCTTGACGCTGAATGCGTACGACCGGCAAGAGTTGCGAATGCGGAAACGCACGGTTTTTCAGGATGGTGTAGATGGCGAGGTGCTTGAAGAAATCGCGCGGCATCTCGTGCAGCTTGGGCTGGCTCGGCGTCGGAATGACCATGCCGAAGTCCAGGGCGTTGCCCTCGAACTTGGGCTGCACGGTGAAGGTTTCCATTTTGGTAACGGGGTCCCAGGAAATGAAGGCTTTCTGGGCTGGCTGCAAGATGTCGGCGTTCTTGGCCGAGAAGTAGCAGCAGGCGGCGTCGGCGGCCGGCGCCCAGGCCAGGGCCAGTCCGGCCGCGATCAACCAGCGGAATTTCATGTTTGTTCCTTTCGTAAAATGAAAAGTTCCCATGACATTTTGTTTCAGCCGCTTGCGGCTTCGCGCTTGGCTATTGCCCGGCAAATCCGGTGCAAACCCGCGAACTCCTGGGTCCCTACCATGTTCACGCAACCAGCTGATGAACCCGCGAGGAGAAATCCGTGTCAGCCGCTTGAATCTGCAAAAGAACAGCCTTGACCGCTTCCTTCGCGGGAGGCGACGCCGATTGATAGAGATTTTTGAAAAACGCTCTGCTGGCGTCGTCGTTCAAAATGCGGCAGTGGAGAATCCTCGTCCACTCAGGAGCTTCAATTCGCATTGCCGGGACGGCCTCAACGAAAGCCGCTAGTTGGCTTTTCATGTCAAATGACTCCAGGAAATGGATGAGGCCATACATTACTTCATGGTTTTGGCAATCATCCGTGAACACGCGGTGCAGAGCGGGCAAATCCTCATCCTGCGGAGATTGGGCCAGCGCTGCCAAGGCGCTTTCAAAAGCTGATATTTCCGCTTTGGAGCGAAGGTGCTTATTCTGCTGAAGCACATCAAGGAGTCGATTCTTACTCATGTCCGACCTCAGTTAGAATTGGCCCGGCCACGCGGCTCGGTTCTGTCGAATGACATCGAGCAACGATTGCCTGATTTCGGGCGTGTACAGGCCCTGTTTCATATAGATCCTCCGGACATCGCGAATTTCCGTTGCCAGAGCCTGCCGCGGCGTCAA
>CAZFGM010001101.1:0-1814 GCA_964518515.1 uncultured Alcaligenaceae bacterium
ATCCCTCCCCGGCTAACGTCGCCAAGCAGAATCCTGGGGAAAGAAAGGCGAACTAGCTCGGATTCTGCGTGCGCTAAACGTAAACACGACCCTCACCATTCATGCGGCAAAAAGAAGACCCCCGTGATGACCGTGCCCGTCCACAAAAGGGTGAACAGAAGGCCCAACACGATGTGCACCTGTCGCTTGTGCATTTTGCCGGTGAATAGCATGAACGGCAATACCAGGGCGGCGGGCAAGGAAAATGCCAAATGAATGTTCAGGGCCAGCCGGGAATTCGTGCGCTCGACATATTCGTCGAACATTTCCCGGCTCAGGATTTGAATAATGCCTTCGAACCCAAGCAAGGCGGTCAACGTCAAGACGAAAAAGACCAGATTGATGCGGCCATGGAGCCGGTAGTTGCCCCGCGCCAGGGCCAGCAGCGAGGCGGCAAACAGCACCGTGACGGCCAGCACCGCGATTTTCAACAGCAGCAAAATCGTTCCCGGCGGCATCGGCGCTCCGAAGGAAAAAACCGTGATACCGCCTATCTTATGAGTGGAGCACGGAGAGGGGAGCGCGAAGCGCGGCCTCTGCGCTGCGCGCTCCACCCTCCGCGCTCCACTTTCCACCTTGATCTCACGCGGACTGGGCCAGGGCAACCGGCCGTTTCGTGAAACTCAGAATGGTGTAATGCAACAAGCCGGTTTTGTTGGCCAACTCGAGCTGGGCTGTAGCCTTGTCGAAAACCTTGGCCTCAACAGGATCTTTCCAGGCGCGTTGATGCCGCCGCAGAAAGGCATAGGTGGGCATGATATGCTGGGAAATATCTTCCGCGCTTTCCAAGGAAAAACCGCTGGCCTGGCCAAGACCCCGGTACGCCCCCAGCGCGCACAGGACATTGATTTTGCCATAAGTGCGGCGGATGGCCTCGTCGGCGGAGGTGTTGTACGCCCGGAGAATCGGCAGCGCTTCCTCGGGCGGCACGTAGTCGGACAGGGCCAGCCGGCCGCCGGAAACCAGGACCCGGCCGGCCTCGGCGAAAAAGGCCGATCGGTCCGGAAAGTGAAAAATGCATTCCACCGCCAGGACCACGTCGAAGGAAGCCGACGGCAACGGCAAGCGGCCGGCGTCGGCCTCGACGAAGCGGATGCGGTTGCCGTTCGTCGGGTGGACTTCGCGGCGAGCCCGCTCGAGCTGGCGCGGATCGATGTTGACGCCGACCATGTCGAGGTTGCGAAAGCGCTCGTTCAGGCTGGCGAGGGTGCCGCCGAAGCCGCAGCCGACGTCGAGGATGCGCAGGCCGTCGCGAATTTGGGCGGGGGCACAGACGCGGCGGCACAGTTCCTCGGCGGCGCTGGCATAGTCCCGGGCGGTGCCCGCCGCCTGGCTCGGCTCCGTCCAGTAGCCCCAGTGGACATGGCGGCCGAAGGCCAGCCGCGTGTCTTCGTCATTTTCCAGACGGGTAAACAACACGTCGAAATAGGGCGGGATTTCCTTGACAGGCGCGCCAGCCATTGTGCACCTTCCTTGCACGGACATTCCCTCCAGCGCGGCCTTCCGGGCCGTCGCCCAGGTCATCTCGAGCGAGGGAATTATTCCGCCGGCATGGTACCTCCGGGGCAGGAAAAAAAACAAGAGCAACTGGTTCATGGGGAGGCGCCGAGACACCGTGAGCTTACCCGGACGGCCGGCACGGCGCAGGGAATCTTCCGGGAGGCCGAGCCGGCCTTAGCCAAGCGTTCCAGAAAGAAGAGAAAGAAGAGGGCGTTGGGAACCTATTTGTCTTTCGCCGGCGGCGGGAGCGGAGGGCCGGGCGGGAGGATCACCTG
>CAZFGM010001102.1:0-1809 GCA_964518515.1 uncultured Alcaligenaceae bacterium
CGAGTTCCACCTCATTGAGGCGTTCGCCCGGCTTGAATCCAAAGCGGACGGCCTTTTCCCGAAGCACGAGGTAAGCCCGGTTGACGTTATTCATAAAAATTTTCTTGACAAATATTTTTTGGTCGATTTAACTGTAGACATTATAGTAGACAGGATGTGCCCCGGTCAAGTCGCTGGAAAAAATGAGGTCCTCTGTGGTCCTCTGTTTATTTACCCGCGTGGCGGGAATTGACGCGAGTGGCCTTGTTCGACTCACAAAGTTAATAATAACAGGAGGTTGGGGAATTGGTTACTAACGCCAAGGGGGTAAGGGGCCTGAGTAACTTTTCCGAGAGAAGAGCTTTAACTATTTCTTTTAAGGAAAAAACCCATGTCGAACTTTCGCAACGCTTTCGCACGCCGGACTGGAAATCCCGCGTTGTCGCGGCGTGACCTGCTGAAATTGTCGGCGGCGGGGGTCGTCGGCTATTCCATGTCCGGCTGGCTCGAGGCCATGGCCCAGAATGCTGCCAACCATCCGGACGTCGCGCCTGCATCTTGCTGTGGATGACGGGCGGGCCGGCCACGATCGACCTGTGGGATTTGAAGCCCGGCCACGTCAACGGCGGTCCGTTTCGCGAGATACGCACCTCGGCGCCCGGCGTGCGCATCAGTGAACATTTGCCGCGCCTGGCCCGCAACATGCACGACATAGCCATCGTCCGCTCGATGAGCACGCGCGAAGGCGATCACGGGCGCGGCGCCTTCCTGTTGCGCACGGGCTACGTGCAGCAGGGCGCCATCCGCTACCCGTCACTGGGCGCGCTGGTTTCCAAGGAGCTGGCGAATGAGGAAACGCCGCTGCCAAACTTTGTGTGCATCGACCCGCCGCGGGGCTTCGGTCCGGACGTGTACGGCTCGGGTTTCCTGGGACCCCGCTACGCACCCCTGGTGGTCGGTGGCGGCGACCGGCCCGCTGGCCAACAAGGCGGTAACTACGGACTAGCGCCGCGCATCCCGAACCTGCAACCGGCCGCTGGTGTTTCGCCGGCCCAGGCTGATGCCCGTATCGACTTGCTGCTTGACATGGAGAGGGAGTTTGTGAGCCGCAACCCGGGTTTGTCGCCGCAGAGCCATGCCACGGCGTATGATCGGGCCGTGCGGCTGATGCGCTCGGCGGCGGCGTCGGCCTTCAACCTCGACGAGGAGCCGATGCAGCTCCGCGACCAGTACGGCCGCAATCCGTTCGGTCAAGGCTGCCTGCTGGCACGCCGGCTGGTGGAGCGCGGCGTGCCGTTCGTCGAGGTCTCGCTGGGCGGCAATCTCGGCGGCAATTCCGACTGGGATACGCACGCTCAGAACTTCCAGCGCGTGCAGCGCTTGAGCGAGGCCCTCGACCCGGCCTTCGGCACGCTGCTGGAAGACCTGCGGGCGCGCGGGCTGCTCGATGCGACGCTCATCGTCTGGATGGGCGAGTTCGGCCGCACCCCCCGGATCAACGGCCAGGCCGGCCGGGACCATTGGCCCAATTCGTTTTCGGCGGTGCTGGCCGGCGGCGGCATCCGCGGCGGTCAGGCCTATGGCCAGACCAGCGCCGATGGCCTGGCTGTCAAGAGCGCGCCGACCGATGTGAAATCCTTCCTCGCC
The DNA here is from genome assembly GCA_964518515.1 of uncultured Alcaligenaceae bacterium. GTDB lineage: Bacteria > Planctomycetota > Planctomycetia > Gemmatales > Gemmataceae > CAZFGM01. Next base: position 1,627 of record CAZFGM010001102.1, read on the forward strand.
ACGGTGTGGCGTGCCTTGGGCATCGACCACACCCGGCACAACATCTCCAACATCGGCCGGCCGATCCGCCTTGCCGATGCGGGAGCGCGGCCGATTGCGGACATTGTCGGCTAAGAGATATCCGAAACGGTAGCCGCACCCTTCAGGGTGCGGATTTTCCGCAGGCTGAAGCCTGCGGCTACC
>CAZFGM010001103.1:0-1807 GCA_964518515.1 uncultured Alcaligenaceae bacterium
CTGGCCATCCGCTGCGACGAGGCCCAGGCCCGCGCCATGGGACGCAACACCCGCGGCGTCAAAGGCATCAACCTCAGCGCCAACGACGAGGTCGTCGGCATGGTCGTCGCCGATCCCGAGGGTTACTTGCTGACGGTGTGCGAGAAGGGCTACGGCAAGCGCACGCCGTTCGGCGCCAATGTGGCCGGCGAAGTGACCGAGGCCGAAGGCGAGGAGCCCGCCGAGGAAAGCCCGCCTGCGGAGGAACCGCCCGCCGCCGAGGAACCGGCGCGCGGGGGGAGTGAGCCCCTTGAGGAAGCCGCCCCCGATAGCGACGAAGGCCCCAAGGACCGTTCCGCCATGCGCTATCGCAAGCAGAACCGGGGCGGCAAGGGCCTGCGCGACATCCGCACCAGCGCGCGCAACGGCCCGCTCGTCCGCGTCGCCGCCGTCCGCGACGACGACGACATCATGCTCATCACCGCCGGCGGCATGGTCAACCGCACCCACGTCCGCGAAATCCGCGTCATCGGCCGCAACACCCAGGGCGTCCGCATCATGAACCTCAACGAGGGCGACCAGATCGCGTCGCTCGCCAAGGTGGCCAAAGAGGATGAGGAACCGGAGCCGGAAGGTCTCGAAACGCCCCTTGCACCGCCGCCGGAAACCGTGCCACCGCCGAGTTCGGAAACGCCACCATCTGAATAACCCTATCCTCCATTCGCACCCGTCTAGAAATGGTAAAATGATCCCGGATGGCTGTCGTGGAAGCAATCGCACACCCTTTGCCATGGATGTTTGACCCTTGTCGCAAAAGACCCCCGAAACCTGGACCCTGGGAAGCTTGCTCGACTGGACCGCCAAGTACCTGGCCCAGAAGAAGATGGACTATCCGCGCCTGGACGCCGAAGTGCTGCTGGCCCATGCCGCCGGCTGCAAACGCATCGACCTGTACGGCATGCGCTTTGACGAACCGGCGGCTGCCGAGGTCCGCCAGCGCTACAAGGACCTGATCCGCCGCCGGCTGGAAGGCTGTCCGGTCGCCTACCTGGTGGGCCGCAAGGAATTCTTCGGCCTGGAGCTGGAAGTTTCACCCGCGGTGCTCATTCCACGGCCAGACAGCGAACTGGTGGTGATGGAGTGCCTGGAACTGGCCAAGATTAAGGCCCGGCCTCGAATCGTCGATATCGGCACCGGCTCGGGCAACCTGGCCGTGGCCGTGGCCAAGAACCATCCGGCTGCCGAAGTCACCGCCATCGACCGCAGCCCGGACGCCCTGGCGCTGGCTCGGCGCAATGCCGACAAACATGGCGTCGCCGGCCGCATGCGCTTCCTCGAAGGGGATCTGTTTGCCCCGCTGGCAGACGAACGATTCGATTTTATCCTGTCCAATCCGCCGTACATCCCGCGCGAAGACCTGGACAAACTGCCGCCGGGGGTGCGCGATTATGAGCCGCGCCTGGCCTTGGACGGCGGCCCCGGCGGCTTCGCGGTCTTTGAGCGCCTCATCGACCAGGCCCGCCGCCATCTCGTTCCCCAAGGGTATCTGCTGGTCGAGATCGGCGCCCCGCAGGAAGGTCCCGCCCGCGCGCGGATCGCCGCCTATCCCGAATACGAATTAGCCGACACGATTCACGATTTCTCCCGCCACCCACGCGTCTTGCGCGCCCGGCTGGCCGGATAACAAGGCTAAGGCATGGTTCAAGTTCGAGGGCCGGTGACGTACCGATCAATTCCGGTACTGCTGTCCCAATTACCATTCCAGGCTGTCGGCCGGCTTTGCAACGCAATTGTAGGTCGGCCTTTCCAGGCCGACGTCCCTTGCCCA
>CAZFGM010001104.1:0-1801 GCA_964518515.1 uncultured Alcaligenaceae bacterium
GGGCATTTTGGCCATGAGGATGTTATACTGAACACGTCGGAACTGCCGATGATCCGCGAGGACGTTTTTGGACCCTCGTCAACCAGCTATGCGACGCGGTGTTCGGATCGGGCCGCCGCGACGGCATGGCAACCTGATCCCACCAATCGTCAAACGGTGCGTCCGAATCACATGATACAACAAACGGTTCGTCATCACCGCGGGCATACCGCCGCGATTACCTTGTCATTCCAACACAACGGCCAATCATCAAACAGATGGTACAATAGGAAATATGGCTCAGTTTCACCCCAACAAAGAAATCAACGAAGTAATCGAGTACGCCTTGTCGTTGGGATGGAGGTACACGCCATCAAAGGGCCATGCTCACGGACAATTGTGGTGCCCGCACGCCGAACGCGACGGCTGCCGCTGGTCGGTGTGGTCCACGCCAAGAAACCCGGTCAAGCATGCCCGTTGGCTACGAAGGCAAATTGATTCTTGTCCGCATAAAGGAGGGTAAACCGATGATTTGCTGGGAATTCACGCTGATCTTGCGGGACGTCGCCGAAATGACGGACTCCTTGGCCAACGCCCTCTACGACGCCGGCTGCGACGACGCCACCGTGGGAAGCTCGAGCGGCGTGGCCCGCGTCAGCTTTTCCCGCGAGGCCGGCACGTTGCAAGACGCCATCCAGTCGGCCGTGCGCGACGTGCGACAAGCCGGCTGCGAAATTGCACGGGTGGAAATCGAACGCGACGAACTGCTCGCCTGGCCCGCGTAAGCGCTGGCAGCGCCGCAGACCTCCGAATGACCGCAATTGTTCATGCGATGGGAAACAAAGACGTGAACCTGTTCCATGCGCGGCACAGCAAATCCGCAATCTTGCAGCAATTGTCGGGCGACATGAAAAGCCGCGTAATAGGCTCGGCTCACCGCGGAACGCCAATCCGCCTCGGATTCGCCTGTGAGGAGCCATTCCGCCACGTCCAAAAAAGAGGTTGGGTTCATTCCAGCACCGAATCAATGCAAAGCGCGAAAATGGGATCCCGTGGGTAAGGACAAATGTTGATGCATTCCTTGATCCACAGGCTGCGACGTGCAAAACTTTCTTGTGCCGGCATCCCGTTGACCCCAACTGCAAATACAATGGTCTGCCAATCGGGCATTTCCGGGTCCTGGTCAAGCCGCACTTTGATCCATCGCGCCGCGGGAAAAATGCGCCGCGTGGCTTCCATAAGGGGATCCAGATAATCCCTAAGTTTTTTCTGGTCGGCCAATTCCAAAACCTCGGGCGGCCATTGCCAGACCGGCAGTGCTTTCACAGGGGCTGACATGGGATAAACTCCTTTCTGACAGCATCATACCAGGGTGTCGCCGGAGGGGGAAAGACAGGTTTTCTTCGGAAAAACTCACCAGGCCGGGAATGAGAAAAAGCGCGAACGCCCATGGTTTCCAGGAAAGAGAAGCAAACATGAGGGTATCTCCAACTGCTGGGCCAGGTCCGCTAATGCTCGGAAGCGAAGAGGACTGTTATGCCAACGAGTTCTTTGCCACTGTACCGCATGAGAGAGAATCCCGCCACTTTTCCCTTCGCGTAATGGCCCATTTTTGGTAGGTTGAAGGCATCCAATACCGCCAACTTGAAGGATGTTCCCTTGAGTAGCACGGCTGCGGTTTCTGCTGTGCCAACCGAAACCCAGGCCAGTCTGCGCACCTCGGCCGCGGACCGGCTGGGACCGCGCTGGCTGAACTGGATCAAGCGGCTAAGCTTCTTCCAGGGCCTTGCCCGGAAGACGTGGCCCCTGACGGGGCAGATCA
>CAZFGM010001105.1:0-1801 GCA_964518515.1 uncultured Alcaligenaceae bacterium
ATGGTTTCCAGCGTTTCGCGGCTTAATTTACGATGCTGGAGCGACTACACCCGTGTGAATGACATCGTTCGTTTGAACGTGCAGACGATCTTCTCCCACGAGGGCGCGGATGCGCTCCAGGGCGGCCGTGGCCCCCTGCGCCACTTCCTTGTCCTTGCTTTGTGCCGCCTTCCGCAGGGCCGGATAAGCCTGATAACCCAGGGCGACCAGCTCCTTGCCGGCCGCTTCGCGCTGGGTTAATTTTGCGCTGCCGAGATTGCCCATGGCCTCGGCCACTTTCTGAGCAATCTCCTCGGTCTGGCGAAAGCCGAATTCGATGCGGCGAATGTCGCCGACCGGAACCGTTAGCTTGCCGTACTTGGTGGCGAGCTCGACACTTTCAAAGAGAAGGACTTTGCGAATCGTGGTGCCGTCGTGGAAGCGGGCTTCCACCTCGGTCGCGGCAGGGCTTTTTTTGCCTTCGTTATTCCCCAGGGCGGGAAGAGGGCCGAGCAGGGCAAGGACCATCCAGTGGCACCGAGACATGGCAACCTCCTTGAATTATGTAAAAAGTATTATACCTTCGAGAGGCCATTCTTTGCTATCCCATCTTGGGTAAATTCCAGGACCCCGCGACCGACAAACGAAGTCGTGCACCCCACCCGGCCATGAGTGCAGGACACGCTTTGCGATTCTGAATCCTACGCCGCTTGCCGCGGATGCATGCCGAATGCCCTGCCAAGCGATGGCCGCCACCCAACCGCCCGGTCGTAGCGCCGCAACTCAGGAATGTTCGCGTCCCTTGGTACGTCCGAAACGGGCAGCCGGAGGAAACAACCCCTCTTCCATAAGAGCCGCGCGGACTTCAACCACGGCAGGGTCGTTCATCGCCAGGACAGCCACGGTGACCCGGCCCACGGCGGTCCGGCCGACCAGGTAGGGACCGTTCCAGCGAAAATGCCGTTCCCACTTTTGACGCCGCGGGTTAAACAGCTGGGTGAGCTTCCCGGTAAGCGGATCCAGCCCGGCAATGTTCGGCCCCTTGTGGCTGTTGTCGTGGAGGCAAGCCAGCGCCAGGTTGCCAAGCACGGTGCGGCCCTTGTGCTGTTGGGCGATGATGTGGTCGATGGGAAATGGGACCGTGAGATAGAATGCCTGCGGCATGTGGCAATACTCGCAGGCGTGGTTGGCTCGGCGTCGCACTTCCTCTGCTAACGACTGGTCCATGGGTGTCTCAGGAAACCTTCCGCTTCTTGAGCGCCTTACGGGCCTTCGACTGAAGCAGCGCGAGCAGGTGCCCCGCCTTGACGTAGCCCATGAGCTCTTCGTGCTCCGCGGGAGAAAGCCCACCCTGCTGGTTCGTGTCGGCGAGTTCGCGCATCCGTGCTTGGTCCGCCGCGTTGAAGCCCAGGGTCAGGACGTAGCGCGCCAGGTCAGCGGACATCTCCTCTTTGGGGTTGTTGAGCAGTCGCCCGAAGATGGCGATATCACTCGTCTTGGGGTGGGCGCTTTGTGGGACTGCCATGAGATTGCCTCCAGGTGGTTTACCTATGAGTATAATACGGGCTCGCCGCCTACTCCAGTCGATCTGCGACTGCGCACTTGAAGTGTGGGGCTTCCAGTTCAGGCGCGCCTCGACCAGGTGCATCGACCCGGTCACCATCGCCCCAAAAGGTGACCGCACGCCGGCAATGGCGGCGGGGCTGACGGATCACCTTTGGCTGGGTGGTTAAGGTACCAGACAGCAGGCGGATTTCGGATTTCGCATTTTCTCCCACGATTTCGCTCTTTCCCGAACGGACGCCCTGGATTATTCTCAGGA
>CAZFGM010001106.1:0-1800 GCA_964518515.1 uncultured Alcaligenaceae bacterium
ATTGCCAATTTTGGAAATGATTCAACCAGGTTTTTCCAATTGGCACCAGGTTTTTCCAATTGGCAATTGGTAATTGGCAATTGGTAATTGGCAATTATTGATTATAGTTTGCGACAACTTTTTGTCGCAAAAACGGCCCGAAGGGCCTATGGCTTGAGCGCTGGAGGAACCAATGTTGCGAGGCAAACACTCCCTGGTTGGGTTGGCGCTCTCCTTCGTCGCGGGAGGGCTGGTAGTCGGCAGTCTCGTGGTGATCGGCCAGTCGTCTCGGACCGCGCCGCCGCTCGTTCCGACCGCCCACGCCCAACCCGGCCAACCGCCGCCCCCGCCGGGAGCGCCTCCAACCCCCTGGTTGAAAGGGAGCACGGAGGAGAAGTTCGCCCAGATCGAGCGGCATTTGCGCGGGCTGGATATGGCCATGGCCGAGATCGGCTATCGCTACGGTGAATTGCTCCTTGCCGGCTCAACCCGGAACTGGCAATACGCTCAGTACCAGACCGAAAAGATGGACCTGGCGTTGCGGCTGGCTATCGAACGGCGGCCCAAGCGGGCCAAGTCTTCCCAGCCTTTTCTGAACGAGAGCCTTCCTCCGGTCCTGGAGGCCATCAAAGCCAAAGACGGCGAGAAACTGGACACGGCCCTGGAAAAGTTATACGCCGGCTGTGTTCAGTGTCACAAGGCCGAGAACGTCCTCTATTTCAAAGAGTCCGTTGACCGGATCAAAGAACGGTCTAAACCACCCCAGCCACGAACCATGCTCATCGAGCCGGGAGATCTCCAGAAGAAACTGAAACAGCCGGGGTTGCGGATTCTGGATACGCGCCCGCCGCCGGACTACGCCAAGGGCCACATTCCGGGGGCCGTTTGGCTGGACGTGAAAAGTTGGCATGACCTGGGCAAAAAGGAAGGCGGGTTTCACGACGCCAAAGCCTGGGGAAAAAAGGTCGGCCAGCTTGGGATCAGCCATCAGTCCCAGGTGGTCGTGTACGGCAGCAACCTTCCCGACACCGCTCGCATCTGGTGGACGCTGAAGTACCTTGGCCTTGGGAACGTGGCCATCCTCAACGGCGGGTGGCAACTGTGGATCAAAGAGAAGCAGCCCACCGATACTTCTTCCCCAAAGGTGGAGGCAGTGAAGTTCGAGCCGAAGTTTCAGGCCGACCGTCTGGAAGAGATGGACGCGTTGCAGAAAGCCGTGCGCTCCGGCAAAGTCACCGTGATTGATGCCCGCAGCACGGACGAGTTCACGGGCAAGGATGTCCGTGGAAAGCGGGGCGGCCACATCCCCGGTGCCAAGCACCTGGAATGGAAGGAACTGTTGGCCGGGGACGGGCGCTTCAAGTCGCTTGAGCAGTTACGGGAGCTGTTCCGCCAGCGCGGCATTACGCCCGATCAGACCGCCGTGACCTGCTGACAGTCCGGGGGACGAGCCTCGGTCGAGGCCTTTGCCCTGGAACTGGCGGGCTACCCGAAGGTCAAGGTGTTCGTGCGTGGCTGGGAACAGTGGAGTGCCGACCCGGCTGCTCCCGTTGAGAAAAAGTAAGAGCGGCTCGATCGAATTCATTAAGGGTGGTAGCTTTGGGTCAAAGCCTTCCGCAAGGCGAGGAAGTTGACCTTGGATCTCCTTTGTTAACTTGCTGGAGCAACTCTGTGTAGGCGGGCAATTCACCGCAGAGGACGCGGAGGAACGCAGAGAAGAAAAATCCGCCATGCTGCTTGGTCGCCAAATCCCAGGGCGATGAATCAAGGGTTTAGTTTGGCGACAAAAGCGGCATGTTCCGGACTTTTGATTCCTTCCTG
>CAZFGM010001107.1:0-1799 GCA_964518515.1 uncultured Alcaligenaceae bacterium
ATGAGGAAGACGGCTTCGCCGACTAGATTCCATGCTGGATCGTGAATGTCGAAACGGCGGCCATCAGTCAGGTGGACGCGAAATGGTTGAAATGGACGCTCCAAGATGCGTTTGCGCATATCGGCTGCGGTAATCATGGACGCTCCTTCAAGACGGTTCGTTAGCCATTATTGCCGGGCCGGCACGCTCGGGCAAGGGCGGCCGCCCACAGGATCTGGGCCTTGGTTTCGCCGTGCTTGCGGGTCCATGGCCGCGGGAGCCTTATAACGGAAAGAACCTGACGAAATTCTTGAATTCCTCCGATGTGAGGCAATCGACAGCAAGAAGAACCTCATCAATGGCTTGGCCGATCGGCATCATGTCGCTGACAAGAAACACGCCGGGCATCGGCTGGCCGGCTCTTACTCTTTCGTAAGCAAAGAACGGCATCGTGTCGCGATCATGCGTTAGCAAAATTCGACTTTCCACCGCCGCCCATGCAAGGATGTCTGGGTCTGGAGTGGCCTTCAGCCCAATATCCTGAACGCGCACAATATCGAGATCGGGGCGGCGACGAAATAGACCCCGCAGAATGTCGCCGTTGAAGTTCTCATCACTGACCAGCTTGAGCACGCGCCTCCTCCTTGGCTTTGGCGCGGGCCAGCAAGATGGCGCGCAAATTGCCCTGCGGGCCTTGGAATTCCTCGATCGTGTGCCGCGCTTCCGCCGCTACCTCTTCGCGGATGCGCAGGTACTCTTCAAACGGTCCAGGGGCCGCCAGGTAGCGGCTGACGACAGCGTAAACGTCGGCCAGGTTTAGCGTGTCATAGGACTGGACAATGGCCTCCGGGGTGGCTCCTGCTTTGAATGCACGAAGGACCAATTCCAGCAGGACTCGGCTCTTACCGACCCGTAAAACTCCAGACGGTTCCTCGCGGAGCGGCACGACAACGGTTAATGGCTCGAAATCAAGGGTCGTCATGGGATCGATCCTCGGTCCAAAGGGGCCCGAAACCTCTTAAAGTATTATACCCGAAGGCTGCCCTTGGGTCGAACGGCCGGAGTTTCGGGGAGGTCGCCTTGGTTCCAGACGGGGGCGAACGGTACGACGGCCAAGCCCTGGAAAGCAACCTGCCCGCCACTACCCCCACAATTCTTGCAGCGCTCTGCCGTCGGCCAGACGATGCGGCCGGGCCAGGTTATCCACCACTTGAGTGGTTGGGTCCAACCCCAGGGCGTGGAACAAGGTGGCGGCGAAATCGCCGGGGGTGACGGGGCGGTCGGCGGGGGTGGCGGCGTGGCGGTCGGAGGCGCCGTAGACCTGGCCGCCGCGCAGGCCGGCGCCGGCCAGGGCGATCGAGAAGACCGGGCCCCAGTGGTCGCGGCCGGCCTGGGGATTGATCCGCGGCGTGCGGCCGAATTCCGATAGCCACACGACAAGGGTCTGGTCCAGGAGGCCACGGGCCGCCAGGTCATCCAGCAAGGCGGAGGTGGATTGATCGAGGGCCGGCAACAGGCGGTCCTTGAGCATGGGGAAGTTGGGGGAATTGCCGACGTTGCGGCCATGCGTGTCCCAGGGAGGCACGGCGACGTCTTCGAGCCGGCCGGCGTTGTTGAAGGCCTCGGGCTCGCGCCGCGGCGGCCAGTAAACCGTGATCAGCGGCACGCCGGCCTCGGCCAGTCGGCGGGCCAGCAATAAACTCTGGCCGAAGGTATTCATGCCGTAACGCTGGCGCAGGGCTGCGGGTTCTTCGGTCAGGTTGAAGGCGCGGACCGCCTGGCCCGCGCCCAACAGGGCAAAGGCCCGCTCGTACAGGCGG
>CAZFGM010001108.1:0-1798 GCA_964518515.1 uncultured Alcaligenaceae bacterium
TTGCCGTCGCTTCTCCAGCATACGCCCAAGATGCCGTCAAGGCTGATCCGAAGCATTATGTCGTAGTTGCAGAGCAGAGCGAATATCGCGTTCTTCGAGTTGCGTACGGCCCGAAGGAAAGAAGTATCCCTCACGATCATCCTCAGGCACTGGCGATTCTCCTCACGGACGTAAAGCTCAGGTTCACTCTTCGTGGCGGAGCAACGGGGGAAATGCAAGGCAGGCCTGGTGACGTTATTACGCTTCCCGCCGGCAATCATTCCGCCGAGAACATGCTCGATCAGCGAGCTGAGCTGATCCTTGTTGAGTTCAAGCCGAGGCCTAGCGGTGGAGTGTTACCCGTTGTTATTCCGTTCAGTATGTTCCTGAAGTTTTCTGGCGGCATCGTGTTGTTGCTGGCAGCGGAGTTTGTGATTTCGTTTCCTTATCGCGAGCGTATCAGACCAGCTTTCATGCACCCTTCGCTTTTGACCTGGTTGCCACCGTTGTGGGCGACCATAAGTGCCTGGCTCAGTGTTCGCTTCCGTCGTCTGAGCTGGATTCGGTATAACTACCATCCCAAACGGGAATTGCCTCCTTTTTGGAGGGCCATTACGTGGATTTTGCTTGGTTACGCGCTAGTGGTGTCCAGCACGGCATTAGGCGGTGGTGCCATCGCTCTCATGGTCAGCACGCTGTCCGGAAGGCTAGAGCCGGGTGTCCTTCCAATATACCTGGTCGTTGCTGTCCTAATCGGTACGTTTACGGCTGGGTTTGCGCGATCGTGTTGCGGAGATACGGGAGCTCTAAATCATCGCAGGAGAATCGGCGAAAGTATGCTCGACCTCCTATATCGTCAGGGGGTCATCGGCGCAGCTGCATTGGTTCTTGTTGGTATGGCTGTAGCGAAAACGCCTACCATCCCTGCGTGGCTCACTGCGCAACTCCGACGCGAACTGCTGTCTGTCGCTCAGGCGGCCAACCTCTTCGGCGCAATGTCGCTGCTACTTCTAACTCTCGTCGTTACCGAAGCCATGGTCGCCGTGTATCTCTGGATATCAAGAAGGCAAACCCTCGACCCTCTCAGCATTAAGCCAGCGTCCTAAACCTTCAAGCGGTTTTTTCGTAGGCTTTTTCGTGTCGGCTCTCCAAGACCGTGACACGAGCGAACAGTGAATCTAAGTAATCTATGACACCAGAGGACTGCTCTCCTCGAATGCTCAGCCCGTCGATGTGTCTCAATGAATCTAGAAGCGCCCGGTAGTTGTCTGTTTTTATTTCGCCCGCTGCAAGTGACAATCGTTCAACGTTGCCGATCTGTCCGAACTCTTCGACCCTGCCAAACGTCGACGTCACCAAATGTTTCGCACGAGAATATGCGGAACGCAGTTGCTCGTCGGTTCGCGTTGACCTAAACACTGCTGGAAAGTAAAGCGCCAGTACGACCTGCGCGATGCCAGTAACGCGGTCTACTCTTTCAGTTTGCCGAACGTACGCCGTCAACATGTTGTTCCCTTCTCGCCGATTTTCAATTTCGTGCCTCAGCCTTCTTCCACTCCATCGCTCCACATGTCAAGAGTCACAAAATGATTTCAAAGCTAAAAGTGCATAGTTTGACCGGAGATTTCTTTGAGTATTTAAATCCTGTGATTTATCGGCATCTCGTCGGTGCCTCCATAGAACTTTTGTCTGACTCGTTGCGACAGTTTCACGCCCGCTGCGCACGGTTGCCAACTTTCTGAACCGTCCCGAAAAAAGAGACGAGTTCAAGCTCTACCTCGGGGGACACCCAAAACCGGCCATTAATGGACACCGCAAA
>CAZFGM010001109.1:0-1786 GCA_964518515.1 uncultured Alcaligenaceae bacterium
GAAAACAAGCCAAAACTATCCTCCTTCCCAATTACTTTGCTACAGTCTCGTTTTTCATGGTGTTTTTCCGCCCATCGCCATCGTCTATGCCGGTTTGGCAAACTCCGGGTGTTTTTCATCGTGTTTTTCCGCCCATCGCCATCGTCTATGCCGTCCATACGGAAAACCTGTAGTTTTCCTTCGTGATATCCAATGTACCCAACGGATTATCTTGATTGACATGAGAAACCCCGGAACCAAAGGAGAAGGCTGGAAGTGACCCTGCCCGATGGGCGGAGGATCCATCGTCCCCGTGGCCGCCGATCGCCGCTTGGTGATTGAGGAACCTTAAAGGATTCGGAAAAAAACGCCGCCTTTTGATTTGCCTTACTGGTCCCGACCCTTCCCGCATCGTAAATAAGAATTGCAGCCGAGAATCCTACTATTGGAGGGTGGAACAATGCGATACTGTGGCGCGGCACGATTCATGGGGGGAGCGGCCCTGGGGGTGCTTCTGGCCAGTCCGGCTTGGACCGAACAACCCGCAGTCAAGGACACGGAAGCCAGGATCGACAAGAGCGACAAGCTCCTGGTCTTCGTCGGCACCTATACCGGCAAGGCCAGCAAGGGCATCTATCGCTTCGAAATGGACCTGGCCACCGGCAAGCTTTCCAACCAAGCCCTGGCGGCGGAAATCCGCGACCCGTCGTTCCTGGCCATTCATCCGGGCGGGCGCTTTCTGTATTCCGTCGGCGAAGTCGGGGATTTCGGCGGCAAGAACACCGGGGCGGTCAGTGCCTTTACCCTCGACCCCAAGAGCGGCGCGTTGAAATTTTTGAACACGCAAGCGTCCGAGGGAGCGGCGCCGTGCCACATCGTCGTCGATAAGGCCGGCAAGAACGTGTTGGTGGCCAACTACACTGCCGGCAACGCCGCCGTCCTGCCGATCGCCGCGGACGGCAAGCTCGGTAAGGCCACCAGCGTTGCCCAGCACAAGGGAACCAGCGTGAACAAGCAGCGCCAGGAAGCGCCCCACGCCCACTCCATCAATCTCGATCCGGCCAGCCGCTTCGCCTTCGTCGCCGACCTCGGCCTCGACAAGGTCATGATCTACCGCTACGACGCCGCCAAGGGCACGCTGACGGCCAACGATCCGCCGGCGGCCGACGTCGCTCCCGGCGCCGGCCCGCGCCACTTCGCCTTCCATCCCGACGGCAAGAGCGCCTACGTCATCAACGAGCTGGACAACACCGTCACCGCCTTCGCCTACGACGGCGAGCGCGGCGAGCTCAAGAAACGGCAAACCATTTCCACTCTGCCCAAGGATTTTAAGAAAACCTCGTACACCGCCGAGGTGGTGGTACATCCCTCGGGCAAGTTCCTGTACGGTTCCAACCGCGGCCACGACAGCATCGCCATCTTCCGCATTGACTCCAAGACCGGCGCGCTGACCGCCGCCGGCCACCAGGTCGAGCAAATCAAGACCCCGCGCAACTTCGCCATCGACCCGACGGGGGCGTACTTGCTGGTCGGCAATCAGACCTCCAACAGTATCAGCGTCTTTCGCATCAACGGCGCGACCGGGGAGCTGGCCCGCGTGGAAACGGTCCAGACGCCGGCGCCGGTCTGTTTGCGGATGATTCCGAAAGCGTGAGCGCCTAATCCTCGACGCCAGCGCCGTCTTCTGGGACGGCCTCGACCAGGACCGGCTGAATAAGTTTACACGTAAAAAAGAACCACGAAAATTGCTGCAACTGAGCTACCCATTACCGAGCCGGATATGTTACGTTGTATTTTTGGACCGGTC
>CAZFGM010001110.1:0-1784 GCA_964518515.1 uncultured Alcaligenaceae bacterium
CGGCAAGGCGAGGGCTGAGATCGCGTGCCACGGGCGGCGGGATAGCGGGCTAGCGATCAAGGCCTTTGGACTTCGCCTGCCGGACCTTCAACGTGAACGAATGTTCCGCGGGAAATTCGAGGGGCGAGGGAGGATACGTTTGACGACGCTAGGTTTCGTCCTTGGCAGTGGATTGTTAGCCGGCGCCGTACACAATGACGGGAACGAACTCCCGGGACGTAAGGCCGGGGAAAGGGTCGTCGATCCGGGCCCCGTCATGAAAACCTTGCCGGCCAACTTGTCCACCCAACCGCGAACCGACGCCGAACTCGTCCAGCGTGCCGCGGACGGCGACGGCCAGGCTTTTCACCTATTGACCGAGCGTTATTACCGGCGGGTGTGCGCCTTTCTGTTCAAGCGGCTGGGCCAGCCGGACCAGGTGGAAGACCTGGCTCAGGAGACGTTTCTGGAAGCCTACCGCGCCCTCAAGGACAAGGGCCGGCCCGAGCAATTTGCCCCCTGGCTGTTCGGCATCGCCGCCAACCGCTGCGGCAAATGGTTTCGCCGCAAGAAGCCCACCCTGTTTCCCGCCACCGAGCCGCCCGACATCTTGACCACGCCGTTTGTTTCCCTTCAGGAAGAGTGGGAGGAACAGCAGAAAATGCTGCGGTCCCTGGAAGCCGGCCTGGCGGGATTGAGGGACGACCTGCGGACGCTGTTACACCTCAAGCATCGCGACGGCAAGACGTGCGCGGAGATTGCCGCCCTGCTGGGCCAACCTGTGGGCACGATCAAGAGCCACTTGTCGCGGACCTACAAACTGCTGCGGGCCCGCCTGACCGCCCGGGAGGACACCTCATGAACCTCTTAACTTGTGCCGACGTGGAAGGGCAGATCGAGTTGTACGCCGCCGGCGAGTGCGACCGGGCCACGGCGTCGGCCATCGCCCGTCACCTAACGGTATGTCCGGCCTGCGCCGGCCATTTCGCCGAAGCCAAGCAGGTGCTTGGCCTCGTCACCTTGGCCTTGCGCGAAGCGGAAGGCTTGCGCAAATTGACCGGGGAGCTGGCCAGGCAAGCGCGCCGCGGGCCTGCGCGCCCGGTTTTCCTGGTCTTCGTGCGGCGGCTGGCGGCCGTGGCCGCCCTGTTCGCCGTGATCGTGGGCACGCTTTCCTGGCTGAGACTGGCGGCGCTCCCGGCGCCGGACGGTTTCCAGGTGGCGATGGTCCGGCCCGGCGCCCAGTGGCGGCAAACCGCACCCGATCGCTTGGAAGTGAGCGGCGGGGAAGTCGAAGTCAAAGTTCTCCGCGCCCCCGGGCCGGCCCGCAAGGAACTATCCGTGCACACGCCGGCAGGCGTGGCCAAAGGCAGCGACGCCGATTTCGTCCTCAACGTCCGGGACGGCAGCGTGGCCGTTACCGTGAAGCGCGGCCAGATCGAATTTAGCCATCCCCAGGGAAAAGAACTCCTCCAGAGCGGCAAATCCTTCGAGGCCCCGCCGAAAAAGTCGACGACCACCGAGAAAAAAACCACCGCCCCCCGCGCACCGTAGCAGACACCAGAAGTGTGGTACGAAGGAAGGCCGGAAACGGCGGGCGGAGGGATCGGACCCCTGGCGGACTCTTTCTCACATTGGGCATTTCCAGGCATGGCGAAGTTGACATTTTCAATACCACTCACGCCATTCAACAAAATTGTTGACGCGAGGATGGCTCAAAAAGGCGATGTCGTGCGGCAACTCCTTTTCCGGGCACAGGGCATCGACGATCCGCAACCGATAGCGGGCCGCGTGGTTGGCCAGCACCC
>CAZFGM010001111.1:0-1778 GCA_964518515.1 uncultured Alcaligenaceae bacterium
ACGGTAAAAGTGTTGTGGGTGCCCTTCAAGAACGCCTCGAATTTTTCCCAAGTTTTCTTCGGATCGGTGGTGTTGATGCCATGGACCAAAACGACCGCGGGACGAGTTAAAAATGCTTTATCAGGTTGGGCTCCCTGTTGCTTGATCCCTTTAACCGCACCTTGGCCTTGAAGGAGCAACGCCAAGTTCAGCTTGCGTTCCTTGGCGGGATTTTGCGGCCGGGCCAGGTCGAATTCCACGGGCGGTTTGTAAAACCTGGCATCCAGGACCTTGTGGCCCGTGCCGCCAAAATCCTGGCCGATGGCATCGATGCCAAGGGCGGCGAGCGCCGCGTTCGCCTTGGAGACGAACGTGCTGTCGGTCAGCTTTTTGTATTCTCCCTCCTGCTTGACGGCGACCGGCAACGGCTCGAAGGGAAAAGGCGGCAGCGCCGGGATGAAACCGAAATCGATCGTGAGCTGCGGCGGCTTTTTTTTCGAAAGATCGAGCAAGAGCGGGGAGCCGACCGCCCGCATGAGCAACAGGGCCCCGCCCTCCGGTCCATCCACTCCGTTCAGCCAATCGGTCACGATCCCATCCGGTTGAATATCGGCCGGGATTCGAGGGACTTTCGTCGCCGGCGTGTCCCCAACCCCCTTGAGTCCCGTCACGTCCGTGTACACGATTTGCAGCCAGGCCACCGTGCACCGCACCGCGTCGGGACAGCTATAATTGCCCGTCCCCTTGGGGTCAAGCTCAACCACGATGCGGACCTCGCCAGGCTTGCTTTCGTTGATCCCCTCCACGTAGAGGGTGATTTTCCGGGCCATGGCGGAAACCGTCACGTTCGCATTATTCTTGCCGAATAACTTGTCGATCACGTGCGGGCCGGGCGCCACGAAATCGCCTCCTTTGGCGTCGCTCACGCTTTCCACGCGCCGCGCCGTCGGCCCGTCCTCTTTCCAGATGCGAATCTTTCCCGTTGAATTGGAGTCGTAAACGGGGAAGGGAAGCTTGTCGGTCTTGGTCGTCGCGGCCGGATTGGCCGCGGCGTAGTCGAATTTCAGCCTGGCCGTGGAAACGTCGATAAATGCCGGTAGCGCTACCACGAGGGGAGCGAAGGGGCCGCTGCGCTTGGGGCCGCTGTTGCCGAACAAGTTGATCCCATCGGCGAAATCGGGGACCCCGTTGCCGGTCCGGTCCAGCCGGTTCGTCACCAGAATCTTCCCCGGCAAATTCGGATTATCCTTGATCGGCTTGTCGGCGGCGTCGATTTTCCCGTCGTTATTGCTGTCGATCCTCAGGACCGATTCCAGCAGGCTGCCGCCGCCTTCGTAGGCGAACAAGGTGCAGCCGTCAATGTCCGCGTTGCCCGCGAAGATGATGTTGCTGTACTTGATCGTGACGTGGTAAATCCGGCTGCCAACCCAGGGCGCGCCCTTGCCGTCCGGGCCGTTCAGGACGTGGAAGGATTTGGCCAGGCTCGGCAGATGCTGGGGCTTGCCGAAATTTTGCAAGCCGTGCACGGGGTTCCCGTCGATCTCGATCGAAACCCCGTCATCCGAGAACACCGCGACTTCGATGCCGTTCTTCCTCGGGATCACGCAGCCTTTGAAGGTCTTTTTTTCCACCTGGCCGCTTTTGTACACCGGTGCGTCTTTCCAAGGCGTCAGTGCTTTTCGAAAGCAGGACCGCCCGCAAGAGATGGGCGTGGATCGATCGGTACTGCTCCACGGTTGCGTTTTTGTGCTTGGAGGCCGCTTCATATTCATCCCACCCCCAGGCTTCTTCTCCCTTGG
>CAZFGM010001112.1:0-1775 GCA_964518515.1 uncultured Alcaligenaceae bacterium
ATGTGGGCGACGAGGCCGGTCTGTATCCTCACGTGGCGCCTATCTCGGGCCACGCGGTGGCCTGGGGCGACGTGGACGGCGATGGTTTCCCGGACCTATACGTGGGCACTTTTGCCGCGTACCAGGGTTCCAAGCCGAACCTGTTCTTCCGCAATAAAGGCGGCAAGTTTCGCCTGGATGAGCAACCTGTTCTGCGGGTGGCGGGCCGGGCCAGCGGCGCCGTCTTTGCCGACCTGGATAACGACGGCAACCTCGACCTGTACCTGTCGAACCATGCCATCGGCCCAGCGGCGCCCCAGGGCACGCTCAACTTCCTGTTCAAAAACGAAGGCGGGGGAAAGTTCACGGACGTTTCCGCCGCTTCCGGGACCCGGCCCAAAGACTTTCGCGGCCGCAGTGTCTGTGTGCTGGATTTCGACGGCGACGGCCTGTTGGACCTGCTCGTGGGCGAATGTTTCCTTCAGGGGGGACAAGGAAGGTCGCGGCTGTTTCGCAACCTGGGAGGTCTAAAATTCGCCGACGTCACCAAAGAGGCGGGCCTTCCCGAAAAGATCACCGGCCTGGGCGTGGCGGTGGGGGATGTCAACGGCGACGGCTGGCCCGATGTGTTCCTGGCCGGCCGGGAGGGGGGCAACCGCCTCTTGATCAACAACGGCAAGGGCCGCTTCCGCGAGGTTCCCCGCACGCATGCCGATTTCACCTGGGAATACAAGGGCGCCTCCGACGACACCACCTGCGGGGTCTCTATAGCCGACGTGAACCGGGACGGCCTGGCGGATATCATCATCGGCCATCACTTCGTCGGCGGCCCGTGGATCAAGCCGGTGGCGGTGCGCCTGTATCTCAACCGGGGGGTTCAGGACGGCTGGCCCCGCTTCGAGGACGTGACCGCCGCAGCCGGCCTGAAGGCGCTGCCCATGCTCGCCCCGCATGTCGAGATTCAGGACTTCGACAACGACGGTTGGCCGGACATCCTGGTCAGTGTCGTCACGTTCGCTGGGGGCAAACCGCATCCTTTGATCTTCAAGAACCTGGGTGTCGCGGGCGGGGTTCCGCGCTTTCGCGAGGACGCCCTGGCCGTCACCGACTTTCCCACGGCGGCGGACCGCAAGATCACGGGCGTTTTGGACTTCTTCGACAAGATGCTCAAGGACCAGAAGATCATGTATTTTCCGGCGGCGGCGTCGGCCGACTTCGATCGCGACGGCCGGCTCGACCTGTTCCTGGCCAACTGGTGGGGCCATCGCTCCCGCTCCTTGCTGCTTCGCAATGAATCCAAGTCCGGAAACTGGCTGCAAGTGCAAATGGCCGGAAGGGGAAAAAAGCTTCCGCAGGGCGTCAATCGCATGGGTATCGGCACGGTGATCTCCCTCTATCCGGCCGGCAAACTGGGTCAGAAGGAGGCTCTGCTTGGCCGCAAGGAGATCAGCGTCGGCTACGGTTATTGTGCCGGGCAGGAAGCCATCGCTCACTTCGGCCTGGGCAACGTGGAGAAATGCGACGTCGAAATTCTCTTGCCGCACGGTAAAGGCCGTCTCGAACGAAAAGACATCCCGGCGAATCAACGTCTGGTCTTGTTTCCCTGAGGGCATCCAGGTCGTCTGCCAAATCCCAAATGACCCCGGGATGAAATAACAACAGATACCCTTCACCAACTGGGATGAAATGATTTTCGCACCACCTGGGGTGTCAAGAGCAAGTGGGCAGGTGGGCAATTTCCACCTTACTCATGCCAGCAGCTCACGGACGATATGGCCCTCCGTCAGGTGCACGGG
>CAZFGM010001113.1:0-1772 GCA_964518515.1 uncultured Alcaligenaceae bacterium
GGTAGCGGTGCACGGGGATGAAGGTCTGGGGGTCGCCGGGGCCGGGCAGGTGTTCCAGGCCGCTGGTGTCCGAGCCGATGAGGATGGCCCCCTGCTGCTCGACGAGCCACTTGGCGGCGCCCAGGTCGATGCCGGCGCTGTCGTGCTGCTTGATCTTGTCGTGGTTGGCGCCGTTCTTGCCCCAGTAGCGCAGGGTGCCGGTGCGGATCATGACGGTGTCGCCGGGATGGATTTTGCTTTTCTGATGTTCGAGGACGGCTTTCAATTCCGCGGCGGTGATCTTGTAATGGCTGGGCAGGGCCTCGACCTTGCGGAAGCCGGCGACGTCGAGCAGGACGCCGCGGGTGATGATGGGCGGGATGGTGGTGGCGTCGCACTTGCGGATGCCGAAATTGCCGCCCCAGTCAGCTTCCTTGAAACCGTTGTACCAGTGATTGTCGTCGCCTTCGGTAATGTGGCCCAGGCCGTCGATCTGGGTGGCGACGTTGTCGTTCATGAACACGGCGCAGCTGTGCCAGGCGATTTTTTGCGGGTTCAAAGCTTTGTCGAGGGCCGGCTTGAAGTCGCCTTGCCGGCGCACCCCTTCGGGACCGCGGAAAGTCAGGATCACGCCCGGAGAATGGCCGGGCCACTTGTACGATTCGCTGTCGTAAGGCACGCCCAGATCGTAGACTCTTCCTTCCTTGACCAAGCCGAGGGCTTTCTTGGCGCTGGCCGGCGTCATGGCATTGAGGGCGCCGACCTCGTCGTCCTTGTTCCAGGGCCCCCAGCCCTTGCCCTTGGTCCAGCCTTTCGCTTCGGCCGGTTCGCCGCCGCCGGCCTCGGCCCGGGAACTGGATCGGTTCGCCAGCATCCAGCCCAAGCCGAAGGCCAGGCCCAAACCCGCCACGATGACCGTCAGTTTCCAGAAACGCATAATGCACCTCGTGCGTATTGGGAGGAATGTGCTACAACCGCCAGTACCGGATTGTAAAATGGGAATTATCACAAGCCAATGACAAAGGGAATTATCACAAGCCAATGACAAAATACTAGCCCGTCTGGTAAAATCATGGTGGTTCGAGTTTTTTAACCCGGAAAGCCTCCTTTTCAGCTTCGATCCGGCAGTCAAACGATTAACCGATCCTTGGTGGAAATTGAGGCTCGGATGAAAGTGCGCTCCTTTTCCGCTGGCGGCGAGATTGCGGATGTATTTGATGCCGTCATTTCCTGGATAAAGCAACCGGGCGCCCAGGAGTTGGTTCAACAATGGCAAAAGGTGATCGAAGAGGATGAGGAATGACATGGCCGGAAACCGGAGGGGAACCATGCGCGACCGCATCCACATCGTTCAAGGCGACATTACCAAGCAGGAAGTCGATGCCATCGTCAACGCCGCCAATGAATCCCTGCTGGGCGGTGGCGGCGTGGATGGGGCCATCCACCGGGCGGCCGGGCCGCAACTCGTGGCGGAATGCCGCACCCTGGGCGGCTGCCCGACCGGCCAGGCCAAGATCACCAAGGGCTATAATTTGCCGGCGCGGCACGTCATTCATACGGTGGGCCCGGTCTGGCACGGCGGCGATCATCAGGAAGACGAACTGTTGGCCTCGTGCTACCGCCACAGCCTGGCCCTGGCCGCCGCCCACCAGTTGAAGTCCATCGCCTTTTCGTCGATCAGCACAGGCGCTTACGGTTTTCCCATGGACCGGGCGGCCGCCATTGCCGTCCGCGAGGTCCGCCGATTCCTGGAAAAAAAACCTCTTCCAGAAACGGTAACTTTGGTGTGTTTC
>CAZFGM010001114.1:0-1758 GCA_964518515.1 uncultured Alcaligenaceae bacterium
CGGGTTGTACATTCCTGGGTAATAATAAGGAAACCCAGGATACGGAGGATCCAGGGGCCGACCGAAAAAAAAGGGATTCCCCTGAAGGGAAAGGGAATTGAACAGCCGATGGGCGTCGATAACCGCCTGGGCCTGGAAAAAGCCAGGAGTTGGACTAAGGGGAATAATTTGCGGCCGTACGCTGGGCACAGTTCGAAAGGTTGATCCAACTGGGGGCGCGGGTGCCACAGCCCCAGGCCCGAAATTGAAGCGGCGAAAAGTTTGCGCTTGAAGTTCGCGGGCCTGGATCACTCCAAGCAAAACCACCACCGCAAGCCACTTCGTGGGTACCATGACAGCCTCCTTTCCCCCCCAATCGGTTGCCTATTGACATTTTACGGCCGAAGGGCAAAGCCTAGACACCTGAGGCGCTCCTTTCCAGGTTTTCCTTCGGTTTTCTGCTTCCCTGTCAGTTGGTCGTTGGAGGTGCGGAGTTTTTACAGGGGCTTTCACAAAAATCATGGTAACCGTTCACCGCTCCGGATTGGATTACACAAAACCATTGCAGCTGCAGGCAACACAACCAAAGGCCAAAAGTCGCCTTTCGCTCCGCGAAAGGGCGACAGTGAACGGTAACAAATCAGGAAAGGCCCGTTTTCAGAGCCTGTTTGATGCGGTCACGCGCCTCGGGAGATAGGCCGGGACCTGGGGCGGATTCCCCAACTTTCCAAAAATGGCGGGCGGCGTCCCGCAAGAAAAATGCCTGCTTGCGGAAACGCGAGCACAGGGAACACATCAGCAAGTGCAGACGCACCATGATCCGCCGGCCCAGCGGCAGTTTCCTGTCCAGGGACTCGGAGACCAACCTGGTAACTTCTTTGCAGGTAAGCATGGTTATTCCTTTGTCTTGGTGTTGAACCAGTGGATTTCGAGGCAGCGCCGCAGGCCCATCCTGGCCCGGTACAGCAGGACACCGAGATTGCTGGCCGTTACCTTCAAAACCCCACAAATCTCAGGGCTGCTCAGTTCGTCCATTTCGCGCAAGGAAAAGGCGGCGGCCAGCTTTTGCGGGAGCTTGGCCAGACAGCGCCGGAAGATTTCCCAGAACTCCTTGCGCTCCAGAAGTTCGCCGGCATTGGCGGACCACTTGGCGGGTTTGACTTTCCACCAGCCCTTGTGGTCGAAGAGTTCTTCCGCCGAGTCCTCGGCAGAGTTCAGGGCGGTGACAGGCCGTTCCCGTTCCTGCCGCCTGAAGTAATCCACCATCTTGTGCTTCATAATGCCGACAAACCAAGTGCGTTCGCTGGATTTGCCGGCGAAATCGCCAGCAGCACGGAGCGCTGCCAGGAAGGTTTCCTGAACCAAATCCTCAGCCACCTCCGGGTTACCCAGGCGGGACAGAGCGTAGCGGAACAGGTAATCCCCGTGCTGGTCAACCCAGGTGGCCGGATCGGGCAAAGGCGTGGCAACATCAGCAGGCTTGTCTTTCATAGGTTCATCCTTGCAGTCATGGGCTTTTTCCCGAACGATAAAATGCAGCCCAGCGGTCCAGAAGCCAAGGTGTGGCCGGAATGGGGGTCAGACGTTCTTCGCCACTACGCCCCTGCAAGAGGTTCCAGACCCGACCTTTTTGGTCCACCATCCGGCCACCCTTCATTTGGAAACGCAAATCTCCTCGCTCAAAGGCGACTCCAGAACCCGTGGCCTTGTCCAAAGCAACCACGATCTTTTTGCCATAAAAATCGTCGTTGATGAGACCTTCTTTGTCCAGCAACTTGA
>CAZFGM010001115.1:0-1754 GCA_964518515.1 uncultured Alcaligenaceae bacterium
AACCCCTGTCTTAGCCGTGAGAGGGCTATGTCCTAGGCCACTAGACGATGGGGGCGTATCTTTGTGGATATAGACGCTGGGAAACAGCCTGTCAAGGCATCCTGGCGATCGAAGATGCGGTCGCTTGAATCAGTGAAGTTTTGTGAGCAATCGCTGCAGATGGTCGGCTTCGACAATAAGATCATTATTGACGCGGTCGGGGCGGGGACCCTCTAGAATTTCCTTGATCTTCACCAAAAAAGAACGCCAGCCGGAAACACATTGTTTGGCCTTTTGCGTCCATTCCGGAAAATCGTTGGGGTCAACTTGGTTAAGAAGTTTCTCGGTTGCTTTCAAGGTTTCTTGGGCGCGGCTGATTTGATCCAGGGCCAATTGCACGGTGTCGGCGTCTTGCAGAAATTTTCTCGGCTCTTTCAAGAGTTCCTTTATGTGTTGATTGTTCGTAACAACGAGACTTCGTTCCACTTCCGCCCAGCGGAGGCGTTGGCGGAACTGCTCCAATGGAGACCGGGGCGGAGCGGTCCCGAGAAGCAGGCCGATGGCCACGGCGGGCACGGCTATCATGCCGGCCAGGCCGAGGAAGCTTTTTACGTCGCTGTGGTAGCGGTTCCACAGGCACGGGAGGGCAAAAGCGGCGCCGGCGGCGGCGCCGCCGAGCGGGGCGGCCAGACCGCCCCCGACAAAAAAACTGATCAGGGCGAGGAGGACTACGGTGAACACCAGGCCGCGTTTCCATCCGGAAGCTTCGGGGGGCAGATAAGCGTGGTTGGCAATGAACCAGACTATCCCAGAGGCCAGGAGGCCGCAGCCGGTGGCGAAGGCGCCCAGGGCCAGGTTGGCGGGATCGTAGAGCACCGCGGCACATCCCCCACCCAGCGTGCTGGTCAAGACCAGCCCCAGGAAACGGGCCCGGCCCCACAGGCTTTCCGACAGACTACCCAGCGAATACAAGAATCCCAGGCACAATAACAGGCCGATGATCCCTCCGCCTTGCACCAGGGCATAAGACCACAGCCGCCACCACTGGCGGCTTTCCGTGACGTCTTTGCCTTCCAGGCCGCCGCTGGCATGCAGGATCTTCGCGATTTGGGGATCCTTCTGGAGGTCGAAGTATCTCCTCAGCGGCTGCACTTTCTCCTGAATGGCCAGGTTCAGACCGTAAAGGAACACGGCCAGAATCGCGCACAGCAGCAGATAGGTGATGAGCGGCCTTGGCGGATAAAGAAGGGCATTGCGGATGTCCGCGGCGCGGTCCTCGGGACGGGTTTCCTCTGCTGCCTGGGTTCCGGGAGGCGACAAAGTCACCGGCTGCGGGTAAATGGCCTCGGTCCGCAGGCGGTCGAGCAGGTCGGGGCTTCGCAGGACCACTTCGCCATCGGGGGTGATGATGAAACCGCGTCCATGGTCCTGGACCCAGTCGGTCATACAGACCAGCCCGCGCGTGCGAAGATAATCGAAGGCGGCTTCCAACGTCTCACGGGAACGGCCGATGGCTCGGGCGAGCTCTCCGGGATACACGGGCGCCGGTTTGTGCCTGCCGCATTCCCGCAGGAGGATTTCGAAAAGATCGTTTCCCGGAATGGACACATCCTTCTCCCGAAGATGACAGCACAGGATAACACCGCGAGCAGGCAAATCTTACTGCGTTAATTTTCCGCCTTCAATTCCTTGACGGCTTTTCCCCAGGATTTAAGGAGGTCGCCAAAAATTTCGTGGGTTTTTCGGGCGAGGTTTTCCCGCGCGGGAGGGGTCCA
>CAZFGM010001116.1:0-1754 GCA_964518515.1 uncultured Alcaligenaceae bacterium
CGGCAGCATTTATCAATTCGACGTGCGCCCACTGAAACTTGTGGCCGTGAACATAGTCGGCAATTTTGCAAAAAAGCACTCCGTTATTTCGCAAGACCCGATAGGCTTGGGCCAAAAACGGCGGGTACAAATGAGAAAAATTGTAGCCCTGTTCTGGCGTCGCCTTGAGGACAAGGCCAAATCTTTTGTTGAAATCCTTTTTCTTGTCCCGGCCCTGGTTAGGAATATGGGGCGGATCGTAAACCACCACGTCGAATGAGCTATCCGGGAAAGGCATGTTCGTGTGATCCCCAACAATATCCGGCTTGTGCTTGGGGTCAATGTCCATACCGGTCACTGGCCGGTCACTTCCAATCCAGAATCGTCCAGCGTTCACCGTGGCGTCCAGGATTTTTTGCGGTTTCTTGTGCGGATAGAAACTCAGCATGCGCTCAAGAAGTTCGGCATCTGAACCTTCCCAAATTGACGGAAGGGGCTCGTAACTCGACGAGTCTTTTTTTCGTCCGTTACCCAATTCGGGAAACAACAAGTTTTCCGATTCTTGGATTCGCTTCTTAGTCTTGCTTGCCATAGGAATTCCCTTCCTGGATTGCATGTTATGCCACGGGCGCAACGAGTGCCAGGGGCGCAGCTGGCGTTTCCTTCGTCCAAAAAACCGGCTCAATCCCCAACTCGCAATGCTCTTGGATCCGACAGCACAGGTTTTGGCACAGGAATTTTCAAAGCACTTCGTTGACCATCGCGGTATCCGTCTTGCTCCGAACGTGGTCCCCGAATTTCTGTCCGCATCACCTTCCAACACCGCTACCAGAAGATTCCTGGCTCACAGGCGCCGCATCTTCGGCAGGTCTTGGAGGGCGCCTTCGACCGCTTCTTCGGGCTGGGGACTACGCTGGGGGTCAAGAAAGACATCACCGACAACCCCCGTCACCGGCAAACCGGCCTGGCACCAGCTGGGTACCGTCATCGCCGAGGCGGCCACCAGCGCCGAGGCCATCCACCTGGCCGGCCTGAACTGGACCGTGGAGCAGCAGCCCGTCTATCTGGGCAGCGGCAAGCGCATCCCTGACCGCCTGGCCAATGTCCGCGGCGATACCGGCGCGGTCCTGGGAGTCGTCAGCACCGGCTATCAGGTGTTCCAGAACGAGGATTGCTTCGACTTCATGGATGCTTTGGTCGCGGACCGGTTGGCAAAGTTCGAGACGGCCGGCGCCCTTCGCGAAGGCCGGCAAATCTGGATGCTGGCCCGCATTCCCTCCGCGCCGCCGGCAGCGACATCATCGACCCCTACCTGCTTATGACCAACGGCCACGACCGCCTGCACGCCCTCAAGATGATCCCGACTTCCGTTCGCGTCGTCTGCCAAAACACGCTCAACCTGGCGATGCGCAAGGCCCAAGCCAAGGAAGGCTTCACCTTGCAGCACAGCAAGAACCTCCAAGCCCGCGTGGACGAAGCCCGGACAAAGCTGGGCCTGGTCTTGGAGCGACTGGACGCCTTTCAGGAGAAGATCACCGCCCTGGCCAAAGTCCCCCTCACGGAATCCCAGGCCCGTGCTTATTGGGAAACCCTCTTTCCGACCGGTAAGAACCGGGTGAAGAAAACTGAACCCGGCTCATTTTCCATCGCGGGTTTGTCGATTCCCGGAACCGATGGCGCGGCTCTTTTGGAGGGCGTCTTTCCTGGCGGCAAGGAAGAGGAACCGGGCCGGGCCGATAAGCGGCGAGCCCAGATTTTGGAGCAACTCCAGGAGA
>CAZFGM010001117.1:0-1742 GCA_964518515.1 uncultured Alcaligenaceae bacterium
AGCAGTAGGTGGAAGCGACATCGGCACCGACCAGGACGGGCTGGCCGTTCTGGAAACGCCGAAGCGATCGCCGCACTTGTCGAGCTCCACTTTATTGCGCCGGCAGATGGCGTACATCTCGGCGTTGTGATGGGCTTGAATAGATGGGGATGAACTCGGCCCCGAAACCGAGCCCGACGATGGCAACGCGGATTTGCTTGCTTGCCATGGGTGCACTCTCCCGCCGCTTGCGGCTTAGCAGACATTGATCTTTTGAAGTGGATTCAGATTAGTGGCCGGCAGAAGGAAAGGCAAACGGAAAGCCCCTCCTTTGCCGCATGAGGATCAAGGAGGTCGCTCTTGGCATCAGCTTTTTCGGGCTTGTCGTTCGCGGGGGTTGGAGCCATCGTGAATGCGAACAGTACCGCCACACTGGTCCATCGCCACAAAATGACCTTGTCCATGTCCTTCGCTCCTTTCGTGTCGATCGGCGATTCGTACCAGCCAACTCATCTCAATTCCCCGCCTTCTTCCGGGCCTGATATTCCTTGAGGATCTTTTCCGGGTTGTCGTTGAAGGCGTCGCGGCAGCCGGTGCAGCACACGTAGTAAGTCACGCCCTTGAAGGAGACCGGGATGGTGCCCAGGCCGCCGGTGACGGGGCATTCGATCTGTTTCTTGGCCGTGGCGAAGCTTTCGCCTTCCTTGGTAAAAGCCAGCTGCCACTGCTTGACATAGAGGGTGCGGTTTTCCGGCTTGATGGAATAGGTGTAGATCGAGCGGATGCCGCCGCCGGCCATGTTCATCAGGATCTGGTGCGTGTCTTTGGTTTGGGGGTCCTGCCGTTCGAGCGTGAGGCGGTCTTTCTTGGCTCCGGTCATGCGGCCGTCGAATACGGTCTTCTGACCCTTCTTGTCCACGAACGAGAGCTGATAAATCTTCTGGGCAGGCAGGTAGCGGACCTCGCCGCTCTTGAAGAACTTGCTTTCGGCGAATTCCAGGACCAGCCAGGCGCCCGTGCCCTTAAACCGCCAGCCCCAGTTGACCTTTTCGTTCCAGATTTCGCTTTTGTTCTTCTCGCTGGTGCCGTTGCCTTTCCAGCCGCCGATGTAATCTTGCAGGGCTTGCAAAGCTTCCCTGGCCTGCTGGGCCTCCTTGGCTGGCCCGGCGTTGCCAGGAAGCATTTGCCAAACCAAGGTCAACGATACGATCGCGCCGCAAACGAACAAGGGTTTCATGATTTCCTCTGTAAATGGAAGGACAGGTTAAAAACTGTCCTACGGGTAAAGTTGGTCATGAGGTTTTTTCTTTTATTTGGCAGCCTTCTTGGCGGCCAGCTTGGCCACAAAGGCGGCGTGTTCCGCGGTGGCCAAGCCCAGGCGCAACACGGCAAGCAGCCGCTTTCGGTCGCGGCGCAGGAAGGCCGCCGCGTCCAGCCACAGCCCCGGGAAAACTTCGGAACGAAACACCCCGTCGGCGTCCGGGTCCAGTTCCTTGAATTTGCCGCGCCGGCGCACGAACCAGTACACTTTCTTCAATCGCAGGGCAGCAACCATGTATTCTCGGACACCGGCTTTTTCATAATCCAGCTTCTTGGCCTTGAGATCAAAGGACACGGTGGTGTCACTGATTTCGCCGATCCACTCGGGCGGGCCATTGAGGTAGCCGCGTTTGTCTTCCCACGTTTGCCCGCCGTACTCGGGCAGGATCAGCAAGCAACCATCGGGTTGCGGCTCGCTGGCAGGGCCGAGAATGTTGGTAACA
>CAZFGM010001118.1:0-1740 GCA_964518515.1 uncultured Alcaligenaceae bacterium
GCTTGATGTCGCGATGGATGACGCCGAATTGATGGGCGTGTTCCAGTCCCTCGGCGGCCTGCTGGCCGAGGCGGGCCACGGTGCGGAAGAAGGCGGGACTGCGGGTGGAAGGCTCGGTACTCGCGGCCGGAGCGGGCTGCGGCGTGGCCGCGAAAGTTTCAAGGCCCAGGGCATAGGGCGCGGTCAGGACGCCTGGAGCCGGCGCCCAGGCGCCGGAAGCCAGGTCCCGCGCCAGGCTCGGTCCGACAACTTTCGGGGCGATCTGATCGGAAGGCGGCTGGGCCAGGCCGCGCAATTCGCCAATCAAACCGGCCAGCGTTTGCCCGTCGATGAACTGCATGGCGTAATAGTGCACGCCGCGCTCCGAGCCGACGCCGTAGACCGGGACGATGTTCTGATGATGCAATTGCGCCGCCGCGTGGGCCTCATTGCGGAAGCGCTGGAGTTGCTTCGGGTCCAGGGCGGCGGCAAAGGGCAAAACTTTGAGGGCCACGCGGCGCCCCAGGGACTGCTGTTCCGCTTCGTAGACGATGCCCATGCCGCCCCGGCCCACCTCCCGGATCAGCCGATAGTCCCCGAGCGGCTTACCCAGCAGTTCTTCCTCCGCCGTCCTTTCCGGTCCCGCTGCTGAATCGTCCAGTTGCGGGCCGGCAACCTGGATGAACTCCAGGCCGTCCAGACATTCCGCCAGCTCGCCGGAGATGTCCGAATAGCGGGCCAGGAATCGGTCCCGATCCGGTTTGTTCCCGGTATTCATCAGGGCCAGATATTCCTCGAGCGCCTGAACTACGCGGGGATTGTCCTGGGCTTCTCCCACCCCCCCTTTCCCCCCCTTGGCAAGGGGGGGAGAGGGGGGTTGGCCGGAACGGATGCCCAGTCGATGATCGTCCGCGGGTATCATGGTGTTTCTCCGAGCGCTCGGCGCAAGCGGGCCAAGCCGCGCGCCCACAAGTTCTTGACGCTATCCAGGCTTCGCCCCAGGCACCGCGCCACTTCGGGAAAGCTCAGGCCTTGCAAGTGATGCAAAATCAGCACGTCGCGATAATCGGCCGGCAACTGTTCCAGGGCAGCGCCGAGCCGCACCGCCTGTTCGTGGCGGACGGCCTGCTGGCTGGGCGTGCTCTGCGCCGCCGCCAGGCCGCGCTCCAGATCGCGCGACGACTGATCCAGTTCCCCCGCCAGGGCCCGTTCCAGGCGGACATCGCGGCGGCGGGTTCCCCGGTAATGGCGGACTAGCTTCGCCAGACGCGAGGCGAGAATTTGCCGCAGCCAGCCCACCCATTCCGCTTCGGTCGTGCCGCGGAACTGGTCCAGGCAGCGGTGCACTTGCAGGAAGGTTTCTTGCACCAGGTCGGCCGGGTCCACTTTTCCTTGCAAATGCCGGCCGATCTGCAACCGCGCCAGCAGGGTCAAATAGCCCCGATACGATTCCAGCAATTGCCCCAAGGCCGGCCCGGCGCCGCCGCGAGCCTGGCGCAAAAGTTCCTCAGGATTATGACGAACCGGGCCTTGCATGAGGTTTGACTTCCCTTTTAACAAAGACCCGGCCGGAGTGCAAATCGCGCCGGCAGATTCTTGGATTCGACAAATTTTCAGGGGTTGTTTAGCGGGGAGCCGAAGGCGACCCCAATGTTGAGCGGTCGCCTTCGGCTCCCCGCTAAACGGTGTCACCTAAAAGTGTATAATCGAAGTGGGTCAAGCGGAGAACCAAAACCATGCTTCCCCGTGACATCGTTCGCC
>CAZFGM010001119.1:0-1724 GCA_964518515.1 uncultured Alcaligenaceae bacterium
CCCGGGAGGAATTGCTCGCTCCCGGCTCGTCCCTGTGCGCCGGTTGCGGCGGACTTGGAGCCTTGCGTCTGGTGCTCAAGGCCCTGGACCGGCATGTCGTCGTGGTCAACGCCGCGGGTTGTCTTTCCCTGCTGGCGGTATATCCGTTCACACCCTTGCGGACCTCCTGGTTGTACACCACCATGGCGTCGGCACCGGCCGGGGCCCAGGGAATTCGCGATGCTTTGGATATCTTGATCGCCAAGGGTCGCTTGCCGGCCGCAGAAAACCTGGTCGTCGTGGTCCTGGCCGGCGATGGGGCGACCCTCGATATCGGACTCTCTTCCATGTCGGGGGCCATCCACCGCGGCCTGGATTTTTTCTACCTGTGCTACGACAACGAGGCTTTCGGCAACACCGGCTTTCAGATGTCCAGCGCCTCGCCGCTCGGGTCGCAAACCACCACCTCACCGGTAACCGAGCACAGTACCGTCGGAACTTGCCAGAGAAAGAAGGATTTGTTCGAGATCTGGCGAGCCCATCGCCCTCCTTACATCGCCAGCGTCTCCCCGGCCGACCCTGTGGACCTGGCGGAGAAAGTTCGTCGGGCCTTGCGGTTTGAAGGCCCCAAGCTGTTCACGGCTTTTTCCGCTTGTCCGACCGGCTGGGGTTTCGACCCGAGCCAAAGTTATCACGTTGCCAAGCTGGCCCTGGATACCGGCATCTGGCCTCTCAAGGAGGCGGTTTTCGGCCAGGTTCGCCACACCTTTGTTCCCGACCACCGACGCGCCGTCGAAGACTACTTGGTCACCCAGCAACGATTTCGCCACCTGTTTTATCCGGAAAAACAAGACCGGGTAATTCACAGCATCCAGGAGGGCGTCGATGCCTACTGGCAAGACGCCTCCTTGGAAGGATTACCCGGATAAGGCTGACGCGCTTCATCGCGTACTTCAACGAGGTTTCCCTGCAACATTCGCGTGTGGCTGAACGGCCACTACTGGCTGGCCAACCGCCTCCGTCTCGAATTCATTCCCTTCGAACAGTGCGACAACCTGTTTGCCGACTGCGCCAAGCCGGAGCGGCTACAGGAACTGGCCGATGCTTTCACCCCTGATGACATCATCCGGCCGGTTCAATCCTGGCTGTCACGCTTGCTGCCGTACTTCACAGAGGAACATCGGCAGATGGGCTTTCGCCACGACTCTTCATGGCGCAAATGGAATACTGCCACAATCTGATTTTCCATAAACGCGCCTGTCGATCGCCTTTTTGACCGTCTCATGGACGCCAATCGCAGCTTGGGACATCCCGACAAGCTCGCCATCTATTTCGGCCGTCCGCTACTGCAACTCGATACGCGCACCGGGCAGACGATCCTCAAAATGACCAAGGACCGCACCCCGGTTCTGTCCAGCAGTTTCCAGAAGACCTCCATCAAGCAGTACATCAGCGACGGGATAGGCTTGCGCACCGAGTCAACCAGCTATCAACTTAAGGACCTCCACATCAGGAAAAACCTCAAAAACATGCCGCAACTGCGTGAAGTCCTGTCCAAGGCCAACGACCGCTACCTCGACGTCCAGCAGGCGGTGCTGCTCAGCTACGTGGACCGAGGTCAGATGCAACAACTGCGACAGCCCACCGTGTCGCCGACCGGCCGTCGGACCCCCGGGCTACGCGCCACCCCCGGGTAAGCGTTTTCTTAGTTGGTGGAACAGGCGCACACTAATTGATGCTGCGCT
>CAZFGM010001120.1:0-1724 GCA_964518515.1 uncultured Alcaligenaceae bacterium
CTATCGACTCGCACGGGCATACGAAGAACCCCTCCCCCAACCCCTCCCCGAAGCGGGGAGGGGAGAAAACCCTCATGCTCCCCTCTCCGCTTCGGGGAGGGGTTGGGGGAGGGGTTCTGCACTCGTCCGGAAGTAATATCGGCTTGAAAAAAGAGTCTTTAGCATCAAAAGAGGCATCTTGGCAATGACTCAAGCGAGCAAATCCTGTAAATTCCTTGGCCAGACCAACTGGCCAAGGAGGGCTTTGCTGTGTCTGGACCCGGACAGTATTTGCCGGACGTCACGGAAGGCGTCACTCGATTCGAAGATCTGCCCAAAGCCAAGGTCATTCATCGCAGCCGCAACTTCACCCATCGGCCTTGTCCGGTTTGTGGCAGGTCCTGCTTCCGCAGCCGCACTGGCAAGCGAATCCTCCACGACGTCGGCGATTTGGTCGCCAGTCGGCCGCGCGACATCCACCTCGTTTACTCCCAACATCGCTGTACCCAATGCCACAAGTATTTCAACGCGGACATGGCCGATTACGCCTTGCCCAAGGCTCATTACACGCATCGCGTCGTTTCGCTGGCCGTGCGACTCGTCGTGGAGGACGGCTTGCCTTATCAAGCCGCCAGCTGGCACCTGTGGCGCGATCACCGCGTTTTCGTTCCCTACGCCACCATCCAAAATTGGGTGGAGGCCGGGGGGAAAAAAGGCGGCCAGCCAAATGGACGCCGACTATCTCGACTGGGCCATGGCTGATTTCTCCGGCTACGTGGCCATCGATGAATTGTACGACGGGCCGTTTTGCGTGCTGTCGATTGTCGACAACCGCACCTTCAAGCGTCTCCTTTACCAAGTCTTGGATCACGATCCGGATCATGCGGACATCACGGCCTTCTTGCTGCGCTTTCGGGGAGCGCTCGCCGAGCGCGGCTTGACGTTGAAGGGCGTGACCACCGATGCTTCGCCCCTGTATCCCGAGCCTTTGCGTGCGGTGTTCGGCAATGTCCCGCACCAAATCTGCGAATTCCACGTCATCAAGGAGCTGACCAAGGCGATTCTGCGGGCGGTGGCCAAGGTCCGCAAAAAACTGGCCACGCGCAAGCCGACGCTCAAGCGTGGCCGGCCTGCCACCGTCGAGGCCAAACGAGCCGCACGCCAGAGCAAACGACTGCAACAGAAAATCGCGGATCTCTTCGAGCATCGCTACCTTTTCGTCCAGCATGATCTGACCATCGGCCAGCGTCGAACTTTGCTGAGGATCACGCGCGGCTTGCCGAATCTGCGAACCTTGCGGGACATCATGGAGGAAGTCTACCGCTTGTTCGATCGACGTTGCCGCACCGACACAGCGTTGGCGAAGCTTGCCAATCTGCGTCGGCGCGTCCGTCGCTTCAAGGCGGTGGGCAAGGTTCTGAGCAAGCTCCAGTCTCCCAATCTGGACAAGGCTCTGACGTTCCTCGACGACAAACTGCTTCCGTCAACGTCCAACGCCGTGGAGCGGGGCAATCGTCGTCACCGCAAGATGCAGAAAGCCGTCTATCGTGTTCGCACCCAAGAGCATATCCACGACCGGATCGCCTTGGACATGCTTCGCGATTCCCGGAAGGATGCCAGGACGGAAACAATCGAAGTCCTCCACAAGGCGAGGGCGGCCTGAAAATGCCTCTTTTGATGCTAAAGACTCATATTTCTCGGAGTTTTCGAAGTCGATGCCAATTGAGATAGTCAATAGAAAGCAA
>CAZFGM010001121.1:0-1723 GCA_964518515.1 uncultured Alcaligenaceae bacterium
GCAGGGATGGGACGGACAAGAATGTCCGTCCTACGGGTAGATTATCAACTGCCGCCACGCTAATCAGGATCGGCCATTACAGGATAATAGCCGCTTTATGCCAATCATCGGGCAGTTGGAGCAGTTGGGCCGCTTCGGCGCTCGAAATGGCGTGCTTGGTCCGGATGGTGAAGTGAATCCAGCCTCCACATTGAGGGCAGCGTCCGGCAAAACCGGAATCATCCCACCAGGCCCGCACCAGAGGATCGTGAATGGCTGGGCCGTAACTTTCTACGCGAAAATCGATGGCCTGCATTTTCCTGGTGCACAGAGCGTGGGGACAAGTTGCGTCCGAATAAACAATATGCGGTGCCATCTGCCGATCCTGCCCCCCTTGGCGATAAAGGACATGCATTTGGTTCAATTCTTCTGGCGTGGGAACCTTCTTGTGGGATGGTGTTTTTATCATGGCCTCTCCTTTCCCTTATTATAACCTCCAAGACTCTTTTCAGGGAAAAAAACCCACGGGTTGCAACCCGTGGGCTTCTCCTTTGCCTAAACGCGCAAGCCAAAACCCCACAGGCTCGAAGACTCGCCTGCGGGCTGGCGAAGTTATGGGATTACCACTCACTCTTACACCCGCGACGGCACCTCGAACCCCTTGCGGTATTCCCGCGTCAGAAAACGGTTGGCCTCGTCGTCCTTGACGAAGCGTTCCGTCTTGGGATCGACCGTCAAGCGACGGCCGAGCAGGTAGCTGATCTTGTCGAGCGGAATGGTGTTGTCGCGCAGGTGCTCGGCCATGCGGTCGAAGGTTTCGCCGGCGTCCTTGTCGTCGCCGAAGGCGCGGCTCTTGCCGTTGAACGGCGCCGGCCGGCCCAGGCGATAGCTGATGTTGCCCAGATGACACAAGGCGCTCGACAGGTGGCCTTCGAGAATGTCGGCGTTCAGGTCCTGCATGCGCCGCGCGCGGACGGCCCGGACGAAGTTGCCGAAGTGGTCCGACCCGCCCTTGAAAGTGCGTAAGACCTCCCCCTTGAGGCTGTAGGCGATGGCCTCGCCGTAGCTGGGAAAGACCATGACGCCGTCGGTGCAGTGGATGACGTTGCCGACCATGGCGCCGCGGTAGGGCTTGGTGGTTCGGCCGCGGACTTCGAAGATCAACTCGGTGTCGCCGTAATCGAAAACGCAGATTTGCGTGTTGGGCGTCTCGCCGTCGTCGCTGTAGCCGAAACGGCCGCCGACGCTCTGGACCGAGCGGGCCAGCTCGTTTTTGCCCAGAGCCCAACGAGCGACGTCCATCTGGTGAATGCCCTGGTTGCCCAGGTCGCCATTGCCGTAGTCCCAGATCCAGTGCCAGTCGTAGTGCAGGCGCAGGCGCGCCAACGGACGGCGCGGGGCGGGGCCGCACCACAGATCGTAATCCACCGTCTTGGGAACCGCCTGCTCGCCCTTGGCCTGGCCGATGGAATTGCGGGTCTTGTAGCACAGGCCGCGGGCGACGCGGATTTTGCCGAGCTTGCCCGAGTGCAAAAAGTCGATGGCCTGGCGGATGCCGCTGCCGCTGCGGATTTGCGTGCCGGTCTGGCAAATCTTGCCCGTCTTGCGGGCCACTTCCACGATCCGCTTGCCTTCGCTCACGTTATGGCTGACCGGCTTTTCCACGTACACGTCCTTGCCGTTTTGCATGGCCCAGATGGCGGGCAGGGCGTGCCAGTGGTTGGGCGTGGCGATACTGACGATG
>CAZFGM010001122.1:0-1722 GCA_964518515.1 uncultured Alcaligenaceae bacterium
GTTTACAATGTCGAAATCCACGGAAGAGTTTCTGGCTTCGTTGATTGGTTCTATTCTGGTATCGCAATCAACGGACCAAGATAGCCTGTTGAAAAAAGCGGTTTACGAAATGGATAAACACGGACTGGAGCCTGAGAAAAGTAAGATCCGGGCTCAGGTATTGCGATCCTACTTGGAGAAAATCCTATGATGGGGACAACTACACTTGCGGAAATCCGGGCGGAATTGAAAGCCTCCTTCGCCAAAAGATTCAAAAACCCGGTCAAATGGCTAAACCAGGAAATCCGCCGTCTGAAACGAAAGTCCCGGCGGTCCGAGGCCGAATTCTTGAGCCACTTTCGAGACACCTTGTTCAAAAACCATCGGGACTTGAACAATCTACCGGCGGCGTCGTTGGTGGAAAAACCAATACCCGCAAAAGAGCGACATAAGAAGCCTAAAAAACCTACAAAGGATCGGGTTCTCCAAGAATTGGAGTACATTTTCTCGGCGCTGAAACAGGAATTGGCCAGGGAGGCGGCTTCAATCAGTGAAACCCTTCCTAAGGAAAAACGTGCCAAAAAAAGTAAGATCACGAAGGCCAAAATCCCTGCCCGGTCAAACTAGCCAGCCGCGGCCTTCTTCCTCAAGCAACGCCCGCAGGGCGTCGATCCATTGCGGATGATCGTTCAGGCACGGGCAGGCATGCAAGATTTCGCCGCCGGCGCGGCGGAAGGTTTCGCGGGCCTCGTGGCCGATCTCGTCGAGCGTTTCCAAACAATCGGCGGTGAAGCCGGGCATGGCGACAAATACCCTCTTGATTCCCTCCTGGGCCAGTTTCTTGAGCGTGTCTTCGGTGTACGGCTTGAGCCAAAGGTCGCGGCCAAACAAGGATTGGAAAGATTGCGTCCAGGCGCCGTCCTGCCAACCCAGGCGCTCGACCAGGCGCCGGGTGGTGGCTTGGACGTGGTTGGGATAAGGATCGCCGGCCTGGGCGTATTTCACCGGAATGCCGTGAAAGCTCAACAGGTAATGGTCGGGCTGCCAGGTGAGCTTCGCCAATTCATCCTTGATGACGGCCCCGACGGCGTCGAGGTAGGCGGGATGCTCGTAATAAGGCGGCACGATGCGCAAGGCCGGCACGCGCCGCTGGGTCATGAGAGCCTTGAACAAGGCATCGGTGGCCGACGCCGTGGTGGTGGCGGAATACTGCGGATACATGGGCAGGACCAAAAGGCGGTCCACGCCGGCGCGGATCAGGTCGTCCACAACCGAGGCCAGCGGCGGATTGCCGACTTGCATGCCGAAACGGACGGGCACATCGGGAAAATGGCTTTGCAGCAACTCCGCCTGCCGCCGGGTCCAGTGCAAAAGCGGCGAGCCGGTGACCGGGTCCCAGATGCCCTGGTACTTGGCGGCCGATTGGGCGGGCCGCCGGCGCAGGATGAACAGGTGCAGGATCAACCGCCATTTCCACGAGTGGGCGTTTTCAATCACCCGCGGATCGCTGAGAAACTGGCGCAGGTAAGGACGCAAAGCGGCCGGCGTGGGCGCCTCGGGAGTGCCGAGCTGGATGAGGAGAATGCCGGTATGAGTCACTGGTCACTGGTCCCGGCCCCTTCAACCCGAATCTTTACTGCTTTTTTCTCCACAGACTTGTCTTTTTGTTTCTTCTTCTGCTCTTTCTCAACATCCTCTAAACCAATTATTCGTGTACGTACCTTACCCATGTTTATAAATTTG
>CAZFGM010001123.1:0-1719 GCA_964518515.1 uncultured Alcaligenaceae bacterium
GGAATTCCCGCAGTGGGATCGCAACGACGACGGTTTGATCACCATCGAAGAAATCCTGTACAAACGGGACCACGAACGCCTCGCCGCCCAAAGGGGAGGCAAGGCCGTCTCCGTGGGCACCGCCGGTCTGGAATTCAGGGACACCATGCACAACGGCGCCACCGGCGCCTATTTCGTCAAATTCGAAAGGGGGAAAACCTACCAGATCGACATGATCCGGGTGACTTCGGCAGCTCTCGATCCGTTTCTCTATCTCCAGGACCACCAGGGTAAGGAACTGGCCAGGGACGACGACAGCGGCGGCCAGTTGAACGCGCGGATTGTGTACCAGACGAAGTCCGGTGGGAGCTTTCGGATCATTGCCGCCTCCGCGGGAGGCCGGGGTCAAGGCGAATACACCTTGACCGTCCGCCAGAAGGATTGACTGAAAGCGAGCCATGATGAGAATTTCCCGTTCCCCGCAGTTCTTCCTGGGTCTACCAAGTTTAACTTGGTACTCTGGACTCATTGGGCTTTGGGAGAAAGTTCCCTTTGTCGCTGAGACGGCTTCGGCGGCAACAACCCTTGACCGGCGGCGGTTAGAAATCCCGCCCTGGGCCGTCCGTGTGGGGCAGGATCGGAATCCTGCCCCACCAGTCGAGGTGAAGCCATGCTCGCCTATCTGACGATCACCGTCGTGTCCTCCACGCTGGCCCAGGCCAAGCTGCCGATTCCCGACGCCAAAGAGCAGGCCAAGCTCCGCACCCTGCTCCAGCAAAATTACAAGGATGCCTATGCCCGCGCCGACAGCGATCCGGCCGCGGCCAAAGCCCTGGCCGGCTTGCTTCTCAGTACGGGCAAACAAGCCGTCGGCGTGGAACGCTTCGTGCGGTTTTGCGAGGCCCGCGACCTGGCTTCCCGCGTGGGCGAGTTGGACCTGGCCTTTACCGCCATTACGGAATTGCACCAGAGTTTTGCCATCGATCCGGACCAGGAACGCTTGCGGGTCCTGCAGGCGGGGGTCCAGGCCAATCGCGCCGCGAAGTATTATGAGTCCATCGTCAAAAGCGCTTTGCACCAAGCGGCCGCGGCGCGGGCCCAGGACAAATTTCCCTTGGCCCGCGAATACGCCAAGGTGGCCCAGCAGGCGGCTGGCAAAGGCGGACCGAACCTGCCGGGCCAGGTGAATAAGGCGGTGCGCGACCTGGAAGCCGCCGCCAAGGCCTTCGCGGCCATGCAAACCCTGGCCGACCGGCTCAAGAAAAATCCCGACGATCAAGAGGCCAACCTGGCCCTGGGACGAATCCTCTGCTTCCAATCGGGCAAATGGGAGAAAGGCCGCTATTACCTGGCCCAGGGCAGCGACCGGACCATTCGCCTCCTCGCCCAGCGCGACCTGGCCCCGCCCGAGGAAGTCAAGGACCTGATCGAGCTGGGCGACGCCTGGTGGGACCTCGGCGCCAAGGAAAAAGACGCCCAGGACGCGCTGCAAGCCCGCGCGGCGTTCTGGTACGAAAAGGTGGTGTTTCGAACGCAAGGTGCGGTGCGGGCCCGCCTCGAACAGCGCATCCAGATCGTTCGCAAACAAACCGTCCCCGTGTGGGACCACGACGGCCCGCCCGGCGAGGTGCGCCGTTTCGACGGCCATCAGCAGGCGGTGTACGGCCTGGCCTTCACCCCGGACGGCCGGCGCATCGTCACCGCAAGCCTGGACCATACCGTCGTCCTCTGGGATGCCTC
>CAZFGM010001124.1:0-1719 GCA_964518515.1 uncultured Alcaligenaceae bacterium
CGCCACTGGCAAAATTTGCACAGCGCCTGGGCCAATGCTCTGCGCGATCAACTTAACGAGGATCTGTTGCCGCCGCGGTTTTTCGCGGAGGTGCAAATCACGGTCGGAACCCAGGTGGAAATAGATGTCGCCACCTTCGAGGAGAAAAACGGCCCGCCGAACGGGACTGCGCGGGCTGGAGAATATCCAGCAACTCGCCGTGCAGACTCCCGGTTCGAATCGTGACTACATCGACCACCACCACATGAATGCCTTGCTGCAAATAACTCGCGCATTTCACCACGAATTGATGGCGATTGGCGGGACGATCTTTATTGGACGGGCTTACCAGCTCGATCGCGGAAACCAGACGAGGTC
Source organism: uncultured Alcaligenaceae bacterium (assembly GCA_964518515.1). Taxonomy (GTDB): domain Bacteria; phylum Planctomycetota; class Planctomycetia; order Gemmatales; family Gemmataceae; genus CAZFGM01. The sequence goes on from CAZFGM010001124.1 coordinate 358, forward strand.
CCTCTTCGTCGTTGAAAACTTGAACCTCGAAGAGGTCCGGATGGGTGAATTGCAGAGGCACGGTTCGCGTGGGTTTCGCGGGAGCCCAAAAGGCCCCTTGACTTCCCACGGTGATCTGCACTTCCGCGAAAAACCGCGGCGGCAACAGATCCTCGTTATACTTCACGCGGCAAACGTCTGGAAATTATGTGTCATTAAGGACTTCAGTTTTTTGCGGTGCTCCGTGGGGATTTTCCCCAGACAACCATCGATGGCGGCACAGAAATCAGGAAACGTCGCGTAATGACGGCCGTACAGCACTTCCTTCTTGACGAACTTCCACAACCGCTCAATCAAGTTCAAATTGGGCGAATACGAGGGCAGGAACTGCAGATGGATGCCCAAGCTCTTGGCCAAGTCGATCACGAGGGTGCAATGCTGATAGCGGGCGTTGTCCAGCACCAAGGTAATCGGTCCTTGCAAGCCCAGGGCCGCCATCTTCTGGAGCAGGGCGCACATAGTTGCGGCGGACACCGTGGCGTCCGTGGTAATGCTGATCAGCTTCCGCGTGACTGCATTCCAGGCCCCCAGCACACTGTAGCGCTTACGGCCCGAGCCGCCCCGAATGAGCAGACGAACCAGACACCACACACAACACAAAAACGAACCCATGACGAAATGGGCCGCGTCCACGAAAAACACATGACCTTTGCCGGCGCGGGCTTCTGCCAGCAGCGGTTCCAGCTTGGTTTCCAGGAATTCGGCCTGGGTAGCGGCATGCTCCGCGATGGTCTTGTTCGGGGGCAACGGGACGGCGGCCATGCACCGCCATTTCAGGCCAAGCACTTTTCTTAAAAAGGCGCGCACCTGCGTGGGCCGACGTTCGATGCCCGTTTCGTCCTTGATACGCTGGCACGCTTCGGCCACCGTATGGGGCGGGTTCTGGCGAAACGATTCCTCCAAGGAATCCCGATGCTCCATCAATTCGCTGGTGGAGGACTTACCCCATTTGCTTTCGCGGAGGGCTTCGAGACCGCCTTGACGATAGATCGCCACGTAGCGGTCCACCGTCGCCTCGGAAACCCCGGCCAAGCGTGCCACCTCCGGGTATACCAGTCCTTGGCTGATGAGCCACAGGACTTCCATCCGCTGCTGGACCCGCGGATTGGGATGCTCAAAACGTTCCTTGTGTAGGGCCTGCTGATCTTCTTTCGAAAAAGTAAAACGGGTCATCCTTGACCACCCCCTTCAATTGGGACATCTTGAAGGGGACATTAGAACAAAAAGCAGCTGTCCAGAAAAGGCCTCATTCCGGGCCGCTCGGAGTATAAGTTGATCGCGCAGAGCATTGGCCCAGGCGCTGTGCAAATTTTGCCAGTGGCG
>CAZFGM010001125.1:0-1717 GCA_964518515.1 uncultured Alcaligenaceae bacterium
AAGAGGAAGGCCCCAAGCCTTATGTACCGGTTTACGGGGACAGGAAACGCCGGTACAGCCGCCGATTATAAAGGCTTCAGCCCATTTGATCCCAACGAACAGAAAGCTCTCAGGGTCTCTCAGGGTCCTCCTGAGAGCTTTTTTTTTAAAAATCTTTGACAGGCCATTTTTCCTTATTTATCCTATTACCCAGATTTACCTATTTTACCATCCAGCGCGTTTTTGCCTAAGGAGGGTAATTTTATGTATAGTGCTGTCCTTGCTATGGCAATGACTGCTGGAACTGAGGTTCCCGATTGGCGATGGCGATGCGGGTGCCATTGCGGCTGTTTTTGCAGCTGTTCGTGTTATTGCGGCTGTTGGGGCTGCCACGGTTGCTGGGGTTGCCACGGTTGCTGGGGTTGCCACGGTTGCTGGGGTTGCCACGGATGCTACGGCTGCTGGGGGTGCCACGGTTGTTGGGGATGCCATGGTTGCTACAGTTGCTGGGGGTGCTACAGCTGCCACCATGCGACGTATTACGTCCATCCCGTGGTCGTCCATCCGGTGGTCCACAATGGTCACCCACCACCAATAGTCCGGGTAGGGGCCAATGGAAATGGAACACCGCCCGTGGTCCAGGTAGTGCCACGTAACGGCAACGGCGACCCAACCGTGACTCCCTTGAATACGGCGGAACGGGAAGCGGTGCGGAGGGTGTTGGAATACATGCGGAAACCTCCCCAACCCGTCCCCACTCCCACAAGCGAAGTCGTGGCCCGCTTCACGGTTCGCTTGCCGGCCGAAGCCCGCCTGTACGTGAACAATGTTCTGGTTCCCATAAACTCGGCCACGCGGACCTTCAATACCCCGCGGCTGGAGCCCAACCGCAAGTATGAGTATACCCTGCGCATGGAAATCCCCCGCGGCGACCAGCCCGTGAGCGAAAGCCGGCGCGTCGAGTTCGCCGCCGGGCAGAATGTGGAAGTCAACTTCAACAACGTCGCCACGGTCCAACGTTGATTTGTTGATTTGTCCCGCTTTGGCCGTTTCGCGCTCGCTTAACCCGGCAAGAAAACGATCCTTTGCCGGGTTGAGCGAGCCTTTTTTTTGGCATCTCTCAATTATTTTCTGCTCCTTTCTCCGCCTTGCGTTTACTATAAAGTGTGCACGGGCCAGAAGCGTGCTATGCCGCAAACCCCGCCTCGGTCGAGAGCCGCACCGTGCGCGAGGAGCACGTCAGTTTCCCGCTGCCGCGCGAGCTGCGCCTGGTGAACGCGTAGACCCCGTTTCGCACGGCACCCTGTTCCGCAGCGCCTTGCACCATCTGCGAAGCCTTGAAACTCATCCGTGTAACCAACCGGGCCCCGCGTTCGGCGCCTATTTCACCAGGCGCCATCCCGATTTGTCAGCGGTCAGTGCGGTGTGGCCCTTGTAGCGGTCGTTCACCTGGTGCATTTCTTCGATGGTGTCGAAGTAGCCCACAATGTGGGCCGCGCTAAACGATTCGCCGGCCTTCACCCGCTCGCCTCGCGCCCAGCCCCTTACGCAGCCTCCACGGCGGCGTAGACTTTGCCCTTCTGGGTCAGCCAGGACACGTCGCCCCGCTCGGCGTGCTCCTTGATCTCCCGCAGAAGCTGAACGGTTTCCGATTCGTAGCACGGCTCGCTCGGGTCATCGACGGGGACGACCATCTCGACTTCTACCGCAACCACATACTTCTCGGTCTGAATCAGGC
>CAZFGM010001126.1:0-1713 GCA_964518515.1 uncultured Alcaligenaceae bacterium
AGCGGCCGATGTCGAGGTCGTGGACGCCGTCGTTGCCCATGTCGCCGGTGCCGAAGGCGTACCACCAGCGCCAGATGCCGTGCAGCAAGTTGGACTGATACGGCACCAGGGGAGCGGGGCCGAGCCAGAGGTCGAAATCCAGATTGGCCGGCGGTTTGCTGGGTTTCTGTCGTCCGATGGAGCGCCGCAGCTGGCTGTTCCACACGCGCACGGCCAAAATTTCGCCGATGGCCCCTTTGTGCAACATTTCCATGGCCACGCGGGCGTGTTCGCTGCTGCGCGTCTGCGTGCCGACCTGGCAGACCTTGTTGGCCCGGCGGGCCGCCTCGATCATGAGCCGGCCCTCGCGGATGTTGTGCGAACACGGCTTTTCCACGTACACGTGCTTGCCGGCACTCAGGGCCAGGATGGCGGCGGGAGCGTGCCAGTGATCCGGCGTGGCGATGAACACCGCATCCACGGTTTTATCGGCGAAAATCTTCCGCATGTCGGCGATGGTTTGCGGGGCCGGCCTCTTGGCCTCCTCGACGAGCTTGACCGACGCCGCCATGCGCTGGCGATCGGCGTCGCACAAAAAGGCGATGGTCACGTCTTTCTGCGTGGCCAGCGTGCGGAGATGGGCATTGCCCATGCCGCCGCAGCCGATCAAGGCCACGCTACAGCGCTCGTTGGCCCCGGCCGCCCGGCTGTAACTCGCGCTCGACAGGGCGGCGGCGCCGGCCAGACCAAGACTGGCCTTCTTCAAGAATCCGCGACGATTGGTGGACATAGTGGCCTCCTTTTATTTCAAGGGATTACTGACCCAAAATCATAAAGCCGGGATTTGGCAATTGCAATGGCCGAAAAAAATGATGCCAAAAAACTTCGGGAAGGAAATGCGCGGTAATGGCGAGATATCTGGTGACCGGCGATCGCGGTCGGACGCTTACGTTCACTGGATTTGTGATTGACTGCCTTCAAGGAAGCGGCATAATAGCGAGAGATATGGCCAAACATCCCGATAAGCATATTCGGGCAGCGATCAAGTATGCCCTTTCCAAAGGATGGCGGCTTACCAAGTCCCAGGGTCATATTTGGGGACAGCTTTGGTGTCCAGAACAGAGCCGCGATGGCTGCATCATCCGCGTTTTCTCCACGCCCAGGAATGCAGAGAATCACGCGAAATTCATTCGCCGGCGCGTCGATGGTTGCCCTCACAGCTAATTCCCACCTGAAGGGAGAAACACCGTGGCACACGAATTTACCTTAATCCTGGTTAATCCGCACGTGACGGAAGAACAATGCAACGCGCTATACGAGGCCGGCTGCGATGACGGTACCATTAGCACGTCGCAAGGAGTGACCCGCATCGACTTCGCCCGCGATGCACCCAGCTTGGAAGAGGCCATCCGCTCGGCGATCGCCAACGTCAACGCCGTCGGCTTGCAGGTCAGTCGGGCTGAAATCACCAGTGACAGTCTTGCCATGCCACAGTGATGAGCATACCAGGCACTCGTTTCGGGGTTTGGGCCAAGCGAAAAAGGCGGAACGTCAATCCGCTTCCGGCGGCAGAACCGGCATTTCGCCGCTGGTGTTGTTGGGTTCGGAGCTTAAAGGACTTTTGATCGGCAGCCGCAGCGTGAATTTACTGCCCTTGCCGGCCTGGCTGTTAACGTGGATGTCGCCGCCGTGCTCGCGGAGGATTTTGCGGCTGACGGCCAGGCCCAGGCCGGT
>CAZFGM010001127.1:0-1709 GCA_964518515.1 uncultured Alcaligenaceae bacterium
GCACGGCGCTCGCCCGAAATGTCACGCCATTCCGCTCTGCGGAAATCGGCGTTGATATCGGCCAGGGCTCCGCGGGGGTCGAAGACTTCGAGATCAGGGCCATTCAAACGGCTGGGTTTTTGGGCAGCTCTTATGGACCTTTCCTCGTCCCCGATCCGGCCGCGGCCGTGCACCGGGTTCAGCCGCCGGCCGGCATGTCGCGCCGACGCTTCCAAGAGCGCCAGCAGCTCTACCTCAAGACGTTGCAGGCCCGTCGCCAGGCAGCCGGTCTCGATTCCAAGGAAGATGAATTCCGCAACGCGGTCGATGGCGCCCATCGCTTCTTGAATTCCCCGGCCGCCAGGGCTTTCGATCTCAGCCGGGAACCGAGAGAGAGTTACCAGGTCTATAACACGGGACGATTCGGTCTGGGTTGCTTACTGGCCCGGCGCCTGCTGGAGGCCGGCGCCCGTTTCATCGAGGTGACCACCGGATACCGGGTGTTTACGGGCTGGGATACGCATGAGAATGGACATAGCCGGACGGACCAGATGATGAGGCTGATTGATGCGCCGATCGCCCGGCTCATCCGGGATCTCGAGGAGCGCCGAACGCTCTCCCGGACGCTGGTTGTGATCGCCTCCGAGTTCAGCCGGGATATGCTCGTCGAAGGCAGGCCCGACAACAGGGTCAGGAACCAAATTCAGGTGCCGGACCGGCTGATGGAAGAAAAGCACTACGGCATGCATCGTCACTTCACCGGGGCGGGTGGCGTGGACCTGTTTGGCGGTGGGATGAAGCGGGGTTTCGTTTACGGCAAGACCGCAGATGATCGCCCCTTCGTCACCGTGGAAAACCCGGTGACCATTCGCGACCTCCACGCCACGCTGTACCGGGCCATGGGTATTCCCGCCGATCTGTCCTACGACGTGGAGAACCGGCCCTTCTTTGTTACCGAGGATGGCAAGGGCCAAGTTATTGAGGCGTTGTTCGCCTAGACGAGCACACCCCCAATACTCTGTTCGGCGAAAGAAGGCACTGCGGCCGCAGCGACGTTTTTCATGATAGTCGTGGTCGACCCTGCCGCCCGGTGTTCGCGCTGGAATCGTCAGGCCCGGACGTATATACTCGACGGTGATGACCGACGTCAGGCGCATCTTGGCGGCCGAGAAGATGGCGCAGGAACGGCCCGGGCAAACGGCACGCGTTGGCGATCTTGGACCATCCTAAAGGCGCCAAGTTGGTGCCAAATGCTGCTGATTCGGAGGCCAACTTGTAATAAGCTAAATCAGAAGAGAAGCAGTCAGCTGCACGATGAGGTTTGCCATGACCCTCACCCTTACCCTTCCGCCGGAAATGGAACAGAAACTCCAGGCACGAGCGACGGCCAGCGGGCAGGAAGTGGCCGAGTTTGTCGTGCAAACGCTGGCGGAGAAATTGCGCGGCCAACAGACGGCGGATGAACTGCTGGCCCCTTTCCGCAAGCAAGTGAAAGAGAGCGGCATGGCGGATGAGGAGTTGGAGGCGTTCTTTGACGAGGTCCGTGACGAGGTCTGGCGGGAGAAACATGGAAGAAGTACATGAAGCCTCGCGCCGTTTTCGACTGCATGGTCTTCCTGAAAGCGGCCGCACGCAAGACGGGACCCGCCGCTGCGTGTTGGCAACTCGCCAAGACGGGGTTGGTCCGTTGCCCCTGGGAATCGGTGTGGCAGCGGACGGTCCTCATATAG
>CAZFGM010001128.1:0-1706 GCA_964518515.1 uncultured Alcaligenaceae bacterium
GGTACACGCCCCCCGGCGGCGGCTCGATGCCGGCTTCCTTGGCCCGGTCCGAAAAGGTGCCGTCCCCGTTGTTCATCATCAGTGCGTTGGGCCAGGGTATGAAGGGGTAGCCCATGCCCGAGGGCAAAAAGACATCTTCGCGGCCGTCGTTGTTGAAGTCTCCCGTGGCGATGCCCCACGGCCATAACGTCTCCATGTTGGCCTTCTCGGACACCTCCGTAAAACTCCCCTGACCCCGGTTTTGAAATAGCGTATTGCCGAACACCACGTCGCCGTAAGAAACCCCAAGCGTGTCCATGATGCGCTTTTCCGCGTCGGCCCAGGCCGGGTCGACATCCCCGCGCGGGCCGGTAATCGTGGCGAACTTCATTTTCTCGAAGCCCGGGAACTTGGCAAAAAAAATGTCGGCGTCGGCCCCCGGCAAAAACCACATGTCCGAATGCATGTCGGCGATCAACAGGTCCAGCAAGCCGTCATTGTTGAAATCGAAGGCCTTGGCGCCAATGGCCCCCATGGATGTCTTGCCCAGGACTTTGCGTCTGACGTCGCTGAAAGTGCCGTCGCCATTGTTCCGGTACAGCTGGCTGCTGCCGAACATGTTGGTCACCAGCAGGTCGAGCCAGCCGTCAAGGTCGTAGTCAAAAACCACCACGTCGCCGCCCCAGCCCTTGCCTTTCAAGCCGGTCTTGGCGGTGACGTCGGTGAAGGTCCCGTCCCCGTTATTACGGTAAAAGACGTTGTATTCCTTGTCGGCTTTGATCAGATCGAAAAGGTTCTCGCCGACCCCAAAGAAGTAGCGCTTACCCGGATCCATCATGTCCGTGGTCCACTTGGCGGTATTGGTGACGAACAGGTCGGGCCAGCCGTCGTTGTCGTAGTCGAAGAACACGGCCGTTTGCGAGTGGGCCGCCAGGGCAACCCCCGCCTTCTTTGTGACGTCCTTGAAGGTGACGTTGCCCTCGTTGTCTTTGCCCTCATTGTGGAAGAGCACGTTGCCGCCGCGCGTGCTGGTGACGAACAGATCCAGTCGGCCGTCCCGGTCGTAGTCGCAAAAAACCGCCCCGACGCAGATGCGGTCGCCCAAGGCCACGCCCGCTTTCTCGGTGACGTCGACAAAGCTGCCGTCGCCGCGGTTTTTGTACAGGGCGTTCCGGCCCAGTTGGTTGAGGAAGTAGACGTCGTCGTGGCCGTCGCCGTCGAAATCCCCCACCACCACGCCGCAGCCGTGGTCGTAAAGATTGGTCTTGAAGTTCTCCCCTTGCTCGCTGGGCAAGAAGTTCATGCGGAAGGTGATGCCGGACTCGACGGCGGCGTCGCGGAAACCAGGCTTGCGCGGCGGACTGCCGCCGCCGTTGCCGTTGCCCTTGTCGTTGTCGTAGCTGGAAAATTGCTGCATTGCCAGGACCACGACCGCGACTACCGCAAGCGCACTCGCCAGGGCCAGCAGCCATCTCCACAGGGTATTGCTGCTCATGATCGTCAGGGGGTTTCGGTGATACGGTACAAACGGTTGATGGCGGGAAGATCGACGTTTTGCACCGACCCGCGCGGCCAGCGGATTTCGACGCGGTCGATTCTCGTCCAGTTCCCCAGTCCGAAGTGAACGGTGTTTGAGGACTGGGACAGGTAACCGCCCGCCGCCTGGACCTGGCGGACTTGAACCTCCTTGCCGTGGTAAATCCGCACCAGGGCGCCCGTGGCCTCGG
>CAZFGM010001129.1:0-1703 GCA_964518515.1 uncultured Alcaligenaceae bacterium
AAAGGAACAAAGGAGACTAACCATGCGTGCCGTGCAAAAACAAGGAGCCGCCACAATGGGAAGATTTTCCGTTGAAGTGGAATTGGCCAATAACAGGGACGTGGTCCTGTCAGAACTGGGCCATCTGCAGGCCGACAAAATCCGCCGGGTAAAAGTTCTCGGCGTCGTCGATTGCGGGGCAAGCCGGCTGGTTTTGCCGCAAACGGCGGTCGAGCAATTGGGGCTGATTCCCACCACCCAGGTCAGGGTGCGTTACGCCGATGGGCGCAGCCGCAAACGGCCGCTGGTGGAAGGGGTGTACCTGGAACTTCTGGGCCGGCATAGCGTCTTCAATGCCTCGGTGGAACCCAAACGCGACACCGCCTTGATTGGGGCCATCGTGTTGGAAGACCTGGATTTGCTCGTGGATAGCGGCAAGCAACGGCTGTACCCACGCGATCCGGATATTGTCGTCAGTGAGATCGAGTAAATCGCGGGGCTCGAAGACTCGCCCCGCGGCTTGAAATCATTTTTCGGCCTGGCTTTGAGGCGGGTTGCCGCGCCACAAGCGGACTGTGCCGTCGTGGCTGCCGGAGGCGATGGTGTGGCCGTCAGGGGAGATGGCCACGGCGCGAACGGGGCCCGTGTGACCGGTCAGGGTGAAGGGGTTGTCGCGAAACCAAGTTTTGATTGTCTGGTCCCAACTCCCAGAGACGAGCAGATTGCCCTTCAAGGCAATGCCCAACACCGCACCGCCGTGGCCCTGGAAATTCTCCAGTTCTTTCATTAATTCCACCAACCAGATTTTCACCGAGAGGTCCTGACTGCCACTTCCTAGGGTATAAAAAGGTACTGCTTTTCCTTCCACAAGATAGAATCGCACCGTGGAAGCCAACGCCGTAACTGGTCCCCGGTGCTTACCCAGGAGAACGGGTTCCACCTTTTCTTGCTTGCTCAACGGTTTCCACAGGCGAATGGTGCGATCTTCTCCCCCGGTGGCCAGGTCTTCCTTGGTGATCCAGGTCAGGCAGAGAATGGGACCGGTGTGGCCGATCAAGGTTCGAAGTGGCTTTTTGGGGGCTTCGACATCCCAAATGCGGGCGGTTCCATCCAGGCTGGCGGTGCCCAGGTACTTGCCGTCGGGGGAGAAGGCCACGGCGGTGACGCCGGCTTTATGGTCATTGAGAGGGGAGAGTTCCTTGCTGGTGATTTTGTCTCCTGTTAGAATATCCCAGAGGTAAACCAAGCCCTGGTTGTTTTCGGTGCTGACGCCGACGGCCAGTTTCCAGGACTTGCCCTCGGAATGCAGGGCCACTGAGGTGACGGCGGGCATGCGTTTATCCAGGGAATGCCGCAGATTGCCGTTTACCACATCCCATAATTTCACAGTCCCATCGCGTGCCGCGGACACGAGGATCTGTTCCTTTTTGTCTTTATCTTTTTTGGCAAAGGCCAGGGCCGTCACCCAACTGCCATGGTCCAAAACGTCTTCTTTTTTGAGAATGTTGTCAATGTCCCACATGCGGACGAAAGAATCCTGACTTCCGGAAACCAGGGTTTGGCCAGCCACTCCCAAGGCGAGGACCCAGGCTCCGTGGCCTTTGAAAACCGCTTTTTCCTCCCCGGTCATTGCATCCCAAAGCCGGATAGGTGCTTCCCTGCCTGCGGTGAAGAGGAGCTTGCCATCATCGGCATAGGCTAGGGCGTGAATACCGACACCGTGC
>CAZFGM010001130.1:0-1702 GCA_964518515.1 uncultured Alcaligenaceae bacterium
AAATGGCGCCGTAGACCTTCTCGATCTTCACCATGCAGTGGCCGGACATGAGCATGTGGACGCGGCCCTGGTTGCCGAGCACCCAGCGTCCGCCGCGGCGATCGAGCACCGGGGCGGCGCCGGCGGCCAGCTTGGCGTTCTCTTGCAGAAAGCGCAGCTTGACGTCCGGGCCGTCGATGGGCGGCGGCGGCAGGATCGGCGCCAGCGGCCGGCCCGTCGGATCGCGATAGGTCAGGGCGCTGTTGGGATCCTGTTCCACCGGCGGATCGAAGGTCACCGGCTGCACGACCAGGCCGTGCTCGTTGCGGAGCTTATCGGCGTGAGCCTTGCGGAAGATGGCCTTGAACTCGGCGCCGTCGCCTTTGCAGTCCTTCATGGCCTTGGTGGCGGTATTGACCACCCACTGGGCTTCGCGCAGGAAGGCGGCGGCGTTGACCGGGCCGGCGATGGCGTGCAGCACGCGGCCGTCGGGGGCGCAGAAATAAGCGGCGACATTGCCGCCTTGCTTGGCCTTGCCGACGACTTTGAAGGTGCCGACGCGTTGGAAAGCGGAGCAGAAATACTTGGTCACGTACTTGCCGACTTCCTCATTGGCCAGAGCGTTCACACGGAGCGCTTCGGCGTTGTTTCAGGTCAAGTTGGGGTCTTCGAAATGACCGGAAATGTGCAAGACCAGGACCAGTTTTTCTTCCTTGACGGCCTTCTTGGCGGCGTCGGACGGTGTTTTCTCAAATTGAACGCTGGTACCGAAGTCGCCGCTGCAGGTGGTTTTATCCGTGCCTTTGGCGGGCTTGGTGATGGGCTCGCGTGCCTGGGCCACACCCAGGGCCAACAGCAGCGGAGCCAAGAACAAAATACGGCGCACTTCTGACCTCCTTTACCTCTTGCTCAATCCCCCCAATGAGGATTGGGTTGTGTTTGCCTCGGGGACCTGCACAGGTCGCCGCTATCATACCAGACGAAGTGGGTCCAGGAGAAGATTGTAGTGGCGAAGTTGTTACACAGGAGTTACGCACCACATGGACAAATGGACATTACTGCGGCGGGGTCACGGGCCAGCGGCCACCGCTTCTTCGCGCTTGGCCTGCAACACCTGAATGCTTTTTTCCAGCGTCTCGACCAAGGCTGGGCTATCGGCGTAGGAACGCTTCAGGTCCATCAAGGTGGAGATGAGCTTGGCCAAGGGGTCGCCGCTTTTGCCGGCCAAGTGCAGGGTGGCTTCGCCGATATCCAAAGTGCCGGCCAAAACCTTGGCCTGCGAGGGACTGGTGGGGACCGGGGTGAAGTCGCGGAACTCGGCTATGCTGCCCAGAGGCGTCCAGGCGCCGCCCTCCTCCGGCCGGGCGGGAGTTTGCAGCGTGCATTTGCCGGCGTTGAGTCCCGCCTGGATTTGTTCGACTACGTAGGGACCACGAACCTGGCCCTCCACGGTCAGCCAGAATTTTTTCTGCCCGGTTTTGGCAAACAGCCCCGCCAGGGAATTGGCCTGGACCCATTTACTGGCGCCCTCCGCCCAGACATACTCGGTCGCTTTCAACAAGCCGTGAACGGCCAGCTGCTTGAGGTCGCCGCCGGAAAACGGGCCGACCTTTTGCTGGTCCCGCGCCAGGTACCATCGCACCTTGGTCATGACTACCCTCCCTGGGCGAATTTGGATTCTCGCATACCGGGGCCTGGAGTTCAAGGACCTGTTTACGTTTAG
>CAZFGM010001131.1:0-1702 GCA_964518515.1 uncultured Alcaligenaceae bacterium
CCATAATAGGTGTTGGCGGCGTCGGCGGAATCCGGCAGCAGGGCGCCCGGTTTCGCATGCTGAAAATGCAATTGCACCAGGGCCGAAAAATAGCCAATTCCCACAGTTGCTAAAAACGTCGCCAACGCCAAACGGGTTGTCAATGGCAGGTTGCGTAACTCAAAACGCGCGGATGGGACTGGCATCGGTTGAAGCTCCAACAGGCGGGACACTCTAAGCGCAAGATCAGATCTTCTTCGGAAACATTGCTTCGCACTACCAATCTGAAATCCAGTTGCAGTCGAACTGGAGCGCGAACTTCAGCAAATTTCGGACCAAGTGCGCATTTCTTGCTCAGGATGCACCTTTCTGTCATGGCAACCCCGATTTTTGATCAGCCGCAGACAGATTCCACTGATTTCACACCCGTCCCAACCTTTTCCGTGGACCCGATCTGTGCGGTTCCGGAACAGGTTCTGGGCCAATAAGGCACGGAGATGCAGGTCAGTCCGCCGGGAGCGCTGCGGGGGAACCATCCGGCTCGTAGCGCAAGCTACCAAACTTGTGCTACCCTCTACCCCGCAGACGGAGGCGAGGGGGTTGGAAGTGGCCGTGCAGAATATTTTTGGTTCTTACGCCTTTTGGCAAAACGGTCCAACATTTGCGGGACGGCTCGCTTCTGCATAGGGAGTGAGCGCGATTGAGTCGGTTAATTAAGGCGCTTCCCAGTGCACCAACACAGGAAGGAGTGCATTATGACGCAGGTTATTGCATCTGCATCCGGGAATTCGGCAGCGCCCAGTGGGACAGCCGCATCGGAAGCAAACGCGGCCCCTCGACAACCGTCTTTCCAACCGAATGAAATAGCAGCCTTTCAAAGCGCGGACAAAAAAGCGGCCATGGCCATTTTGGCCATCATCGGTTCGATCCTCACCTTGGCACTGGTTGCCTACACATTCATTTGCTTTTGGGTGAAAAACTACCCTAATTTCTGAGTGGCGAAGGCGCGCGAATTCGCACAGGCGGTTCACCGTTCCTGCCCCTTCCGAAGGGAGACTACTGGGGGGCGGACGACCGCATGCTCGAAATCTACAAGGACACGATTCAGCGGGCGCATGGGCAATAATCAAGCGACCCACTGGATCGTGCCAAGAACGCTCACTCTTGGACGTTTCCGCACAGATCACCAGAACATCCTGCCAAAGTCTCACGACCTCGGGTACGAGAAGTGCTCGTAGCTGAAGTCGTAAGACTTCAGCCTGACGGCATCGTTTCATGGAGCCGCTTTTTTGGAAAGGTAACTTACGAATCCGGCACGACTTGTGCTTCCCTTGGCGTTCGTCCAGCGGCGAAGCCAATGTTTATCCGTGGAGGTGCACGATGAAGAACTCGACGGCCACGCTTGCCAAGAACCTGGCGCGAGCTCACGGCGAGCTTTTGAACGATCTCCAGAAACTGGAAAAAACGGCGAGCAATCCCGCCCTTTCGCCGGCCGTGCTTCGAAACGAGCTCGAAGCGGCGCGGCAACACGTCACCAAGCACTTCCGCTACGAAGAGCAAGACGGCTACATGATCTCGGTGGAAAACCGCGAGCCACGACTGGAGCGGACCATCGAGAAGCTGCGGGAGGAGCACAAGGACCTCGCGCTTTCTTTGGCTGGGCTCATCCGCGCTGCTGCTGAAGGCGCCACGGATTCTTTAAGAGAGCGAATTCGTGCCTGGA
>CAZFGM010001132.1:0-1701 GCA_964518515.1 uncultured Alcaligenaceae bacterium
CGCAAAGGTACACTATCGAGAGAGTTTTCCACAAGATCGGCGCAGAGCCAAAAAATCCTTTCCCGCCGCGGATGGTATACACACCGTCGTCGATTTCGTGCAGCCCGGAATTGGCTGGACTGGGCAGCCCTCTTTTCCGATAATATACCCATGTACATAGCCCTTGACACGTATGTTATCCTCTCCTCGGCTCTTAATCCCAGGGAGGTGCGGAAAGTGTCATTGAAAAATGGAGCGAAGAAATTGTTGGAGAGGTCGCCGTCGCCAGTCGCCTCGTTAATGAATGCCGGGGCCAAGGCCCTGCGGAAGCTGACAAAGGCCTATTATGCCGCAATGAAGAGGAGCGCGAAAAGCCAAGGAAAAGTGGCTAAATCGTCTGCTTCCTCCGGGAGTCCAGCTGCACTAAGAGAGACTTGACAGTAGCCCGCAGGATCGCCCCGAGCTCGTCGGTCTTGCGGAAGCGCGGCGCGTAAAGCGTCGTGACCCGTTGGGGCGCTGCCAGTTTCTCCCAGGCCTTTTTGGGCGATCCTTCGCGTTTCGGCTCGAATACGCCGAACGCCTGGCCGCCATTCTTGCGAATCAGCGAGAAGCACGGCACGTCGGTGAGACCGTCTCCGATGAAGATCATGTTTCTGAGGGGAATGCGCCGCTCGTCGTCGGCGACATGCTCATTGACCGCGAAAGGGCGGTCGCGGCTTGGGACGCCCAGCCCCTTGTTGATCTCGAACACGTAGCGAGTTTTGTCGGTGAATGACACGGCGTTTTGCAAAAATCGAAGCACCCCATTTTCCTCAGCAAACCGGCAGGCGCAAATGCCGCTGAAATACTTGGCGACCTTGCTGCCGCGGATCACTTCTTCAAGGCCGCCGCTGATGATGTAAAACTCCACGGCCGGATTCGTCAGAGCGTGCTCGCGCACCAGGGCCCGCAGATCCTTGAAGATCTGCGGAATACCGGGATAGAAGCGCAATTTGGCGCCAATCTCACGCAAGCCGGCATTGGAGAGCTTGTTCAGCGGCTTACCAGGACCCACGTAGTCCAAGAGCCGTTTTGTGTAGGCCAGGGTCGGGTCCCAACCCGCGGCGGCCATCTCGCCGCACTCGCGCCAAAATGCTTTGGCATCGATGCCGTATTGTTCCAGGAGCTGCGTGGTCGAGTCGTCCGTCAAGGTGTCGTCAAAGTCGAAAATGATGGCAATGATGTTCTGCGGAGCGCTCATCGAAAACTCCAAGGCCATCGCAATATGGGAACGAGAAGGAAAAGTTCGCCGGAAAAAAATGGCGGACTTTCCCCGGACACGTTAAGATGCTTTTTCCCCCGCCCGCAGGACCGAACCAAGGTTGATTATGCACTTTTCCCGCAAAATTTCCCGGTTGGATTTTCTTTTTTGCCAGACTTTGGCAATCGGCGCTTTGCTGATTTGTTCGGCGACCGATCGCGCACTCGGGGTGACCGACAAGGATCGCCAGTTCTGGGCCTTTCGCAAGCTGGAGCGTCCCCCCGTGCCGAAGGTCCGCCACGGCGAGCGCGTGCGCACTGCCATCGATGCGTTCATTCTGGCAAAGCTGGAGGCGAAGGGGCTGACTTTGTCCGCCGACGCCGACCGGGGCACGCTGCTGCGGCGGGTGTATTACGATTTGCTGGGCCTTCCTCCCGCGCCCGAAGAAATCACCGCCTTTTTGCAAGACCAACGGCCCGACG
>CAZFGM010001133.1:0-1680 GCA_964518515.1 uncultured Alcaligenaceae bacterium
CGCCGATTTCCTTGTTGTTGTTCGAGGCGATGGTGGCGACCTCGGTGATTTCCTTTTCGTCCTTGTCGTCGATCTTTTCGGCGAGCTTGTTTAATTCCTCGACGACGCGATCGACACCTTTCTGAATGCCGCGGGTCAGGGCCATGGGGTCGGCCCCGGCGGAAATGGCCTTGAGCCCCTCGCGGTAGATGGCCTCGGCCAGGATAGTGGCGGTGGTGGTGCCGTCGCCGGCCACGTCGCTGGTCTTGCTGGCGGCTTCCTTCACGAGCTGGGCGCCCATGTTTTCATACGGGTCCTTGAGCTCGATATCCTCGGCCACGGTCACGCCGTCCTTGGTGACGTTGGGACTGCCCCAACCCTTGTCGATGACGGCATTGCGGCCGCGCGGCCCCAGGGTGCAGCGAACCGCCCGGGCCAGCTTGCTGACGCCGGCGAGCAGTTTCTGCCGTGCCTCATCACTGTAGGTCAATTGTTTTGCGCCCATCCACGCATCTCCTTTCGTTACAACGTATTCCGGAATAGTCTTTGGGACAGGGAATCTCCTTTTACTATTGAATTGTATTTAGCAAGGGGTGTGCCGTGTAGATGTTTCGTTCTTAAGTGATTTGGTTCCATTGACTTGATGCTTGTTTACATTTCAAGGTTTTTGGATATTGCTGCCAAAGTGGCAGAATCCATGATAGGGGTTGACAAATTTGGCGAATCGCTGCTGAACCAAAACACTTTGGGTCCTGAAATGGAAAAATGCCGAGGTCGAGTTAGCGGGTTAAGTACGGTCGGCCACCTCGACCCGCGGCCCTTGCTGGATAGGAAAGCAGAAGTGTGCCCAATCTGCCAGCCCTCACTCCCGTTCCTTGGGGATGTCTCGCGGCGGAGCCGCGTGGGGGGTTACTATCGGACCGTAAGGGAAAAAAAAGATTTGGACCATCTGCTCGCCAAGATGACGCCCCAAGAACGGCAAGAACTGAAACGTCGGCTGAAGTAAATCCTATTCCCGCCCGGCATTCTGCTCGGCGATCACCGCCAGCTCCGTCAACTTGGCGGCGGTGACGCCGATGCGCTCGAAGCACTCGGCCACGATGCTGTTGGAGGCGGTGAGCAGGCTGATGAGCAAATCCATGGGAGTGATGGTGCTGCGGCGGTGTTCGGCGGCGCGGGTCTGGGCGTCGCGCATGAGGCGAATCACGTTGTCCGACAAAAATTCCCGGTTGAGCGCGAGCATGGCGTCGCACTCGCCTTCTTCCTGGTGGAAAAGTTCCTGAAACTGGCCCAGGAGCTTGGAAAGATCGGCCCCCAGGCGCTGGCCCCAATTTTGCACGCGCGGGTCGGGCACGGCCAAGAGCCCCATGAAGATATGCGGGCTGCGCACGCTGTCCCAGCGGGTTTCGCGGGCCAGCCGCAGCGCCTCGCGTAACGCCCGCACCGCCCCCTCGGTCAATCGTTCCAGGCGAACGGCCCCGCCGGGGTGAAACACATCCTCCACGGGCATCTCGGGTGCCGCCATGGCGCAGGCCTTTCCGGGGATTTTCCGGTTCAACGTGTTACTATTATGACGGACACCGCTGGAGGAAGCAAGAAAGGATCGTACATCATAGAACCCTGCATGGTATTGGCCTTGCCCTTGATCGGGCGCAGGGCAAGCTCTCCACTTGTTAACTCCCCGTCACTGCTTGGCCGCGA
>CAZFGM010001134.1:0-1668 GCA_964518515.1 uncultured Alcaligenaceae bacterium
CCCTCCCTCAGCCGGCTGGATCAAGACAACGTATACTTGTTTGCCTGGCGAAGCGGAGTCCGGCTCTGCAGGCGTGCAACCGGATGAGGAATAGCCAGGCCGACGGCGTACCGAGAGGTACCGGGCTCCGGAGGTCCAACCATGCCTCCGGAGCCTTTTTCTTTGCCCGCTCTCGTTGACCGCTTCCGTTGGGGATTAGCTGAGCCGCACAAACTTCTGCAGGGCATGACACGTGGCCGGCACCACGCCCTTATTTCCGCCGGCCGACATGGTGACTTCGCCGACGTACACGTCGCCGTGGGAATCGATCCACAGATCGTGCGGGGCGAAGAAGTCACCGACGGCACAGGGGTGATCGCCGCTGCCCCAGCGCGCTTGCAGTTTGCCGTCGCGGGTGAACACGCTCACGCGGGGGCCCGTCGGATTCGGCGGCGCAACGGTCCAGGGGAAGAGTCCGGCCCGGAAACCCACTTCCGCCACGAACACGTTTTCCTGTGGATCGAGGAAAACCTGCATCGGGCGGGCCACGTCGGTCCATTCGCTCAAGAATTCTCCCCTGGGAGAGAAAATCTGGATGCGGCTGTTTTCGCGGTCGGCCACGTACACCCGGCCGCCCTGGTCCAGGGCGATGCCATGCGGCAGATTGAACTGCCCCGGCCCGTTGCCGGGCTCGCCCCAGGAGAATTCCAGCCGGCCGCTTGGGGCAAACTTGTGGACGCGAGCGTTGCCGTAGCCGTCGGTGACATACATCGATCCATCCGCGGCGAGGGCCAGGTTCGTCGGCCGGTGGAAAGGCGGTCCGACCCGCCGGATGGTCCGGTAGTCGATACCGTCGATGCCGGTATCCGAAGGTTTGCCGCTGGTGCCCAAGGTTTGCAGCAGCTTGCCCTCCGGCGTGAACTTGCGGACCGTGTGATCCAGATCGTCGGTGCAATAGACCGCGTCGTCGGGTCCGATGAAAATGCCGTGGGCCCGCTGGAACAGGCCCTCGCCCCAGGAGTTCAGGAACTTGCCGTCTCGATCAAACACGATGACGGGATGTTCGCCGCGATTGAAAACAAAAACGCGATCCCGCGAATCCGTGGCCACTCCGGCCACTTCGACAAAACTCCAACCCGGAGGAAGCTCCTCCCAGTGGGCCAGAGCGGCATATCGAAAGCGACCCTGGCCGACGATGACCGAACCTGGGGGATTGGTGGTTGCTTGCATAAAAGGTCTCTGCTTTTCGGTGGAAGTTTTGGTAAGCTGAGGTATAAGTATACTGGTCGGTTCCGGAGGAAGCTATTAGTTTTTGGGGGGGACGTTCATGTTATCCATTTTCGACCGCGACCCGCGTCGGAATCGGCGGGCGTTTCTGCAGATCGGCGGTCTGGCCCTGGGCGGACTGACGCTGACCGATCTGCTCGCCGTCAAGGCCCACGCCGCCGCGGCGCGGCGGCCGGTCCTGACGGACAAAGCGGTAATCTTTCTGTTTTTGCACGGCGGGCCGACGCAGACCGAGACGTTCGATCCCAAGATGACGGCCCCCGCGGAATTCCGCAGCGCCAGCGGCGCGGTCGCCACGCGGCTGCCCGGCGTTGCCTTGGGCGGCACGTTCCCGCGCCTGGCCGCGCTGGCCGACAAAGTGACCGTAGTGCGGTCTTTCGTCAGCGGCGACGGCAACCACGA
>CAZFGM010001135.1:0-1664 GCA_964518515.1 uncultured Alcaligenaceae bacterium
TCAAACCTGCAAAAAGCGCAATGGTATTGATTGCAAATTGAAAATTGCAAATTGCAAATATGAGACAGCACTTGGAAATTTGGCAATGGATTACTCCCTCAAGGAATTCCCAGGTATTTTTGCGTCTGCAAGCTGAGCCGCCATTGCGGATGGTCCAGGCAATAGCGGACGGCCCGCTGGGTGTTGGCTTCCCGGTCGGGGCCGTCCATGGGTTGCAGGAAGTAATGGCGGAAATCGAGATGGAGGTAGCGCTCGGGTTCCGCGCCGGGCTGTGGGAAAATCAGCTTCAGCTCGTCGCCGCGATCCAGAACAAGATCGGCGTCCGCCTTGGGGCTGACGCAAATCCAGTCGATTCCCGGCGGCGGCAGGTGGGTGCCGTTGGTTTCGATGGCGATGGCAAACCCCTGAGCATGCAAAGCGGCCACCAGGGCCTCGTCCACCTGCAACAGGGGCTCGCCGCCGGTCAAGACCACGAAGGGACGGCAAGCAGTCGGGCAGTCGGCCGACGGCTGACCGGCCTGGCTACTGCCGACTGCCGACAGCCGATTGCCGGCTGGCCAGGTCGCGGCCAACGCGCAAGCCAGATCCTCGGCCGCCGCGAACCGGCCGCCGCCGGGACCGTCGCCGCCGACAAAATCGGTGTCGCAAAACCGGCACACCGCCGTGGCTCGATCTTCCTCGCGCCCCGACCACAGATTACAGCCCGCGAAGCGACAAAACACCGCCGGCCGGCCCGTATGCGCCCCTTCCCCTTGCAGCGTGTAGAAAATTTCCTTCACCGTGTACTTCATGGCCGCCCTCACCCAACTCTTTTCCCTGCTGAAACCTGACAGTAGCCGCACCCTTCAGGGTGCGGATTTTAGGGTTAGGGGATCGGTCAATCCGGCCTCCGTGAATCCCTTGTGGCGCAACAGGCACGCATCGCACTGGCCGCACGCTTCGCCGCCCGGCGACGGATCATAACAGGAAAAGGTCAAGCCGAAATCGACTCCCAACTCCATCCCCTTCCGAATGATCTGGGCTTTGGTACACTGAATCAACGGCGTGTGGATGGTTAGCCGTTTGCCCTCGACCCCTGCGCGGGTGGCCAGGTTCGCCATGCGCTCATAGGCCTCGATGTATTCCGGCCGGCAATCGGGGTAGCCGCTGAAATCCAGCACGTTCACGCCGAGAAAGATATCGCTGCTGTCCAGCACCTCGGCCCAGGCCAGGGCCAGGGAAAGAAAGATCGTGTTGCGGGCCGGCACGTAGGTGCTGGGAATGCCGTGGCTCATGGCCTCGAGCGATCGGCCTTTGGGCACGGCGAGCGCACCGGTCAAGGCCGAACCGCCGAACACGCGCAGATCGAGCGGCACCACAAGGTGTTGCCGGACCGCGAACCGCGCCGCCACCTTGCCTGCGGCCTCGATTTCCACCGCGTGCCGCTGGCCGTACTGCACCGTCAGGGCGTACAGGGCGTAGTCCTCCGCCCGGGCGATGGCCAGCGTAGTGGTCGAATCGAGCCCGCCGCTCAACAAAATCACGGCATTGCGCGAAGGCATGGCAATTTTTTCCTGATGCAACAGGGCCCACCAGTCATCCTAAGCAATCTTGCCCGCGCCCGGAATACCCAGGGATTTTTTGCTTCCCTTTGATTTGATTCCGCTCAAGCGTGCTGAGCGTCC
>CAZFGM010001136.1:0-1659 GCA_964518515.1 uncultured Alcaligenaceae bacterium
AAACTGCCGGATTACCACTAGTTCCACCCCACGGTTTGCGACTCCGGCGCCGGCAATGTCGCCCCTTTGACGCTCCCAGCAGAACCACGTCTCCTGCACTGAAGCCCGATGAAGCTGCCCAGCCGCAAGAGGAAGCCTTGCCAGGGCAACTCCTCCCTGCGTCACCCCAATTCCCCGCATCCGCATGGTCCCTAAAGCGCTAAACCCAGGCTCCTTTGAGATCGCCCGTTCGGAGGATAGTGGCAACTCTGGGGAGGGACCACGAGCGCCGCAGCGGGTGACCTATGCGGATGCGCAGGGCTGGCTGCTCCAGCCCTGCCTTCCAATGCGACAGCCGGGAATTCCCTGCTGTCAGCGGTCGAGGTTTACGGCTTTTCGGGGGCTTTGAGCCATGATCGAACCCCCACTCCAAACCAGTTGCGAACGCGCAGCGAAGCGAATGGATTATGCAAAACCGAAGATTTCAGGAACAGGAAGACCTGGCCAAGTGCAAACTTGCGCTCGACACGGTGTTGCTGCAAGCCTGGCGGGCGCATCTTCTTGACCCGGACCCCAGGGTGCGGAGGAAGGGGGCGCGATGCCTTGGCAGGATGGGCTTGGCTGCAATCGATGCCGTTCCCAGTTTGCAGGATTTGTCTGAAGATGACGACCCAAGAGTTCGGGAAACCGCCCGATGGGCCTTGAAGAGGATTCTCCGGTGAATTCTCCGATAGTTTTGACGGACAGTGCTTGCCCCGTGGGAACTGGCCTCCGGTGCAGCCCACGCTTACAACCGCTTCTTATCACGATCAATTTCGCGTTCCAATTCCTTCAGTTTCAACGCATTTCTCTGGTGGCTCCGAATGGCTGCCAGTCGAGTGGTCGTGAGCCCCGACAACAAGCGAGAGAGAGCCTTGCAAATGACGCGAAGCGACCTGAAGAAAATGTTCATCATAAGCCCACGGAACATCGGTCGAGCCCAGTCTGGACCGGGACCGGCCATTTAGGAATAGCATGTTATCCGTCTTTTGACAACGGTTCGATGGAGCCGCACGTCCCGTGCTTGTCGTTTCGCCAGTGATGCCAGTGATAACGCTGTTTGACTAGGTTTCTCGATCCGTGTTATCCTGGTCCTTGATGACGAACTTGAAGACCAGACCAATTCACGAAATCCGCTTCGGGACAATTCGGGCGGCCGTGTGGAGAACGGACGGCGAAACGGGACCTCGTTTCAGCGTCACCTTTTCTCGGCTGTACAAGGACGAAGAGGGGAAGTGGCAGGACGCGGCCAGCTTTGGCCGGCGTGACCTACCGTTGCTCATGAAAGTGGCGGACCGGGTTCACTCGTTCCTCTACGACAGCGCTTCGTCGGCCCGAGCGGTCGATGACTCCTCGGAAGAATAATCCTGGAACAATTTCACTTTTCGTCGTCTGCTCTTTCACACATCCGTAACGAGTCAGAAGTCGCCTGACTACCTCTCGACCGTCGGCCTTTGCCAGACCGACTTGCGAGAGGCTAGTGATGCACGAAGGTTTTGTGCCTACCTCTTGGTTTACCCAAAACAGGAGCGAGGTGATGGTTGCTTCCCACCTCTGTCTGCATCGGGGTGCGCGCCTTGTCGATATGGACGAGTTGCGCAGTTGCCAAGCCCCTGACCCGGAGGGTCGCTGGTAACCCAT
>CAZFGM010001137.1:0-1655 GCA_964518515.1 uncultured Alcaligenaceae bacterium
CCTTGCCATGGCGAATCAAGCGCCAGGCTTCGCCCAGTGCCAACAGGCCGGCCAGATCGGTCTGGGTCACGGTGTTGCTCGGCCCCTGCGCGTTGTGGATCATGGACACGTGGCAGCCGAGCATGTTGGGGATGTGGCACAGCATCCACATGGGCGGAATGACGGGCAAGCCCTCGCCACCCCATTTGCGTTCCGCCGCGGCGCCGCTCAGGCCGGCGCAGAGTTTGGACGCCTGTCCCAAGTCGCTGAGCTCACTGGGAATGACGCCGGCGCCAAAAATCGTTCCCAAGCGTGCCGGATTCATTTCCTCGGCGGTAAGCTGGGCGTCCTGAAGTGCCAGGCGGGCGGCGGCGACCGCGAACTGGAAGGTGCGCACCATGATCGCCAGGCGCTTGCGGTCTTTTTTTTCGAGATAATTTTTTGGCTCAAAACCTTCGACCTGGCCGCCGAATTGACTGGGCAAGCCGGCCGGATCCAGCCCGGACAGGCGGCGGACGCCGCTGCGGCCGGCGGCCAACGCTTCCCAGTATGACCCGGCGTCCAAGCCCAAGGGCGTGATGACGCCAATACCCGTGATGACCGCTCGTCGCGAGGGCGGATTCATGTGTACGCTCGGCCCGGACCTTACGGCGAGCCGGCCCCAGCTTGAAGCAATTCCCGCTTGTGCCGCCGGCGGAGGTCGGCCTTGGTGATTCCCAGGTCGCGCACCACCGGTTCATAGACTTCATATATAAATATGTCTTCATCGAAAATCCGCAATGAGCGCACTTCCTGGGTGCGCCGTCGGGAATCGGCCAGCAGGTTTACCGCCGGCATCGCGAAGGTGTTGGCCACCCGGCGGATCTGCTCGAGGGTGGCTTCCCGATCCTCCTCCAAATACAGCTTGACCAGTTTCATGAAAAAGTTGTAATGGGCTTTCTCGTCAATGCTGATGAGCTGCAAGACGCGATCCAGGGCCGGGCATTGCTCGTCCACGATCTTGCGCAGGTTATGGTAATGCAGCCAGGTGGCCAGCTCCTGAAACATGGTATAGCACACCATGCCGCGGGCATTGTCGTAAGGCAAATGATACTCGTGGCTGAACACCTTGCCTTCCATGTCGGCCATGTGCTCATCGCTGCGCATGTGGGCGCGGAGCAGCCAATCGCCAAGGGCCAGGGAGTGCTTGCTTTCCTCATAGCCCCAGTTGGCCATCATCCAGGCCCGGCCGCGATTGGTCCGCACCTGGGGTAGGGTCTTGCTGAGGTAGTCGGGCAAGTACAGCTCAACGGCGCAAAAGGTCTCCACCACGTCGGCGATGGCCGGGCTCAGGGCCCGGTTGCACTGGTCCCAGGGGATGTCCTGGCGGATGTTCCAGCGGCGTTTCTTTTCCGCGCGATCGAAATAATCGCGAAACAACAGGTATATTTTCTTCAGCAGCTCGGGGCTTTCGGGTTGCGGTTCCAGATCCATGAGTGCCGGTTCCTTGTGTAAACCGCCTTGATTTGATAGAAAATCCTCGCCAGTCCGTGGGCCTGGTCCAAGATTCTCCCAACAAACCGTCGAAACAGGACTACGACGCCGGGGCTTTGTTATTTTCGAGAAGGAACTGCCGGGAGACAAGGATATTTTCGGATTCCTTTTTCCAAAGTGTAAGCAGCTGTCAAGCCCGGTCG
>CAZFGM010001138.1:0-1655 GCA_964518515.1 uncultured Alcaligenaceae bacterium
GAGCGCGGGGGCCGGCACTGGCTGGACGTGGCGCGGTATGGCGAATCGACCGGCTCGGCCCGCAATCTCCCCTACCCCCATGCGTGGCGGTATCGCGACTACGTCATCGACGCCTTCAACAACGACAAGCCGTACGACCGGTTCCTGCGCGAGCAGATTGCCGGCGACCTGTTGCCCGCGAACTCCGACGCGCAGCGCGACGAGCAGCTCATCGCGACCGGATTCCTGGCGCTGGGGGTGAAGGACGTCAACCAGCGGTTCAAGGTCCGCTTCGTGATGGACAACGTCGATGAGCAGATCGACACCGTCAGCCGGGCGGTGCTGGGGCTGACGGCGAGTTGCGCCCGTTGCCACGACCACAAGTTCGATCCGATTCCGCAGGCGGACTATTACGCCCTGGCCGGCATCTTTCGCAGCACGGACCTGTGCGCCGGCGTGCGGAACAAGATGGGCGGCGGCGGGCTCGACTACTACGACACCGATTTGCTCTTGAAGCTGGGGCCGGAGAAGAGTCCGGTTGCCGATGCTGCGCAGAAGCGCAACGAGATCAATACCGCTCTGGCCGAAGCCCGAAAGATTGCTTCCTTTTCCGAAGGACGCTACGCGGTGGAATATCAATTGGACATAGTTACCACTCAGGTTGAACATGTGCAGAAGGCTCGTGGGGTAGTTGCGCTCTTGTTGGAAGAAGCCATGTTCCGGGCTTTTGAAGGAGATCCAGAGGGGGCCATTATTTCCTGGCGGGCCGGGTTCAATGCCGCTCGTTCATTGGGTGACGAGCCGTTTTTTCTTTCTCAGCTAGTTCGGATTGCGAGCAATGCTCTGTCTCATTCAACGTTGGAAAACATTCTCACTTACAAAAAGCAACCCCCGGAAAAAACTTTTGGGGTTCTTCAGGAACTTTTGGAAAACGAAGAAGCCCAGAACTTGTTTGTAATGGGACTACGCGGGGAGCGCGCCGGGTTTCACATGTTGTGGACGGTTTTTGCCAACGGGGAATTAACCATTCAGGATTTTTATAAAAAATTAAAAGAAAAAATACCTTCCGATTATCACGCGCCGATAATGAAAGATAAATTTATGAAGGGGCACGGTTGGTTTCTAGAAATCATGAACAAAGCCCTCGACATTGCCAAAAAGCCATTGCATTTGCAGAAGGACGAATGGGACGCCTGGGACAAAGAAATCCGCAATTCCCCCCATTTAAATAAACTCCTGATACCCGCCACCGTCAAGATTATGGAAGCCTTTCAGCGGCGGCAGGCAAACCTGCGCACCTGCATTGTTGGCTTGGCAGCGGAACGCTTCCGTCGTAAAAACGGCCAATGGCCAACCAAAGCCGTTGACTTGGTACCTGCCTATCTCCGGGCCGTGCCGCTTGACCCGTTTGATGGGCAGCCGGTCCGCTTTTTGCTCTTGCAGGAAGGATTGATGGTCTACACGGTCGGTCACCGAAAAATAGACCTGGGCGGGCGATGGAACGACCTCAATAATTCTGATTATCGGAATAATAATCTGGGCTTTCGTCTTGTGGAACCGAAACGCCGGTATTAGAAAAACAGGACGAACTTGCTGCCCGTTGAATTATTGGAAAACGCGCGGCTTGATTTCTTTAGGGTTTTTTTGGTTATCGTATGATTCAGAACGACCTGGAA
>CAZFGM010001139.1:0-1654 GCA_964518515.1 uncultured Alcaligenaceae bacterium
CGAAGCTCAGTTCGCCGCTTGGGTGAAGCAAGCCAGCCAATTGCCCGGCGAACGATGGCCCGTGCGCCGTTTGGCGGGTACATAATCGCTGATTCGGGTATGATTCTCTTCATGAGCACCGACATCAAAATCACGGCGATCGGAGACGCGGCGAGGTTCGACCATGGCAAAACGCGACAGCCCGAAAGAATCTGGCGGTCCGCCCGATGCCGTCCCCAGCGACGTGCGCCAAGCCGTCAAGGAACTCAAGAAACTCGGCGGTGTCGTCCAACAAGAGGACGGCAAGATCGTCGAAATCGCGCTTAAGACCAAGCGAAACGCTTCTGCTCTGCCGCTATTGTCACGGTTCCCCGATCTGCGCACATTGCACTTCCACAACCTGCCCATCACAGCGGATGATTACAGGGTGCTGGCAACGCTTGGTGGATTGGAAGAGCTGAATATCGTGTATTGCGGTCCGATGGGCGGCACTGGCCTCAAGGCCATTGGCACGTTGGCTGGCCTCAAGCGATTAGGTTTGTCATTCACGAAGGAATTCGACGTTGCGCCGAAATCGGTCAGCCACCTCAGTGGCTTGACGAAACTCGAGTGGTTAAGCGTCGTTCGCATCAGCGCCTCCGATGCGGACTTCGCGTTTCTTGCCGATCTTCATCTACTGAAATACCTGTCGCTGTACGATGTGAAGTCAGTTGGCCTTGCGATGGCCGACGTGGGCAGGTGCAAACAGCTCGAAGAATTGGTTCTTTGCGAGACAGACATCAAAGACGGTGAATTGGGGCCGCTTCGCGGCATCGTCGAGCTGCGCAATCTAAATCTGGGAAGTGCCAAAGGAATCACAGGCCGCGCCGCTAAAGCACTCCTGCCGTTCCGCAAACTGGAGGAACTGTGGCTCCACGGCACGTCTTTCGATGATGCCGGAATGCCCGATTTGGGTCGGCTTGAACGCCTCAAACGACTTGACTTGAGATGGTGCCCCATCACGGATGCGGGACTCGCCCGGTATCAACCGCCGGATGCGCTCAAGGAACTCGTTGTTAATGCGAGCAAAGTAACGGCGCGCGGGGTGAAGCGGTTCATGGCTGCTTATCCGCGAATCGATGTCTATTCGGGTTGGACTCCCGAAGAACTCGACGCGCTTGCGGAACAAGCAACGGAACCTGTTCCCGACTGCGCCACGCCTCGTGGGATTACAGAGCCGGCCGACCCACAACGCGATAAACGCATCCAGCAGCGGACCGCTGCGCTCGAAGCAAAGCACAAGGCGCAAGGTGAGGCCCTGACAACGAGAAAGGCTCTGGTGAAATTCAATCGGATGATGAAGTTCAAGGCAGGGAAGGGCCAACCAACCCTGTCGGCTATCTGGGACACGTTCAAGGGATTCTGCGAACTCGCGATTGATTGCGCGGGGGAAGTGTTCCAGATCGAGGATATTTCCAAAGACAGCCCCTCCCTCGCGTTGACGCGGTTTTGGTACGAGCCGGGCATTGGGTCTGACGAACTTTACATGGCGGAATGCTGTGTGGAGATCAAGGCCGACGAGAGTCAGTGGGACGCTCCGGATTGCCAAGTCGAGTCGCTTTCCGAATTCGTTGAATATGTCCCGTCTTTCGCGGAACGGGGTTGACGAAAAAAAATATTCCGGGTATGTGGCGGT
>CAZFGM010001140.1:0-1650 GCA_964518515.1 uncultured Alcaligenaceae bacterium
GCGGCCATGCGCAGGGCGCCGTCGAGGCGGATGACGGTGCCGTTGAGCATTTCGTTTTCGAGGATGTGACGAACGAGGGCGGCGAATTCGTCCGGCCGGCCCAGGCGCGGCGGAAACGGCACTTGTTGGCCGAGCGATTGGCGGGCGGCCTCGGACAAGCCGGCCAGCATGGGCGTGTCGAAAATGCCGGGAGCGATGGCCACGACGCGGATGCCCCAGCGGGCCAATTCGCGGGCGATGGGCAAGGTCATGCCGGCCACGCCCGCTTTGGAGGCGGCGTAGGCCGCCTGGCCGATCTGGCCGTCGAACGCCGCCACGGACGCCGTGTTGACGATCACGCCGCGTTCGCCCCCGGCCGAGGGCGAATTTTGTCCCATGGCTGCCGCCGCCAGGCGGACCACGTTGAACGTGCCGATCAGGTTGACCTGAACGACCTTGACGAAACCGGCCAGCGGATGCGGGCCGTTCTTGCCCAACACCTTTTCGGGAATGAGAATGCCGGCACACTGGATCGAGCCGTGCAGGCCGCCGAACGTCTGCACCGCCAGGTTCACCGCCTGCTGCACGCTGGTCTCGTCGCTGACATCCGTGGCGGCGAACTGGACGCGCGGGCCGCATTCTCCGGCAAGGCGCTCCCCGGTTTCGCGGTTGAGGTCGGCAATGACAACGTTACCGCCCGCCCCGGCCAGCAGCCGAACGCAGGCCGCCCCCAGACCCGAGCTGCCGCCGCTGACCAGAAACGTGTTGCCTTGAATTTGCATGGTCCATCAAATCCCTGTTGGGGCAGGATTTGTAACTGTTAAGCACTTCGTCTTTTTTGTTTCCGGGTTTTCCGGCACAATGCGGTCGTCATGGACCATCGGCTGCAACTCCTGGAGCGCATCGCCGAGCTCGAGGCCCACCCGTTCCATCTCGCCGCGGAAATTTCCCCCGCCCCTCTCGGCTGGTGAAACCCTTTTCCACTTTACCAACCATCAAGGAACGGCCCCGGCCCCCGCATCATTTTTACCCGCGCCAAGTATATCTAAAAAATCAGGCACTTGGAACCAGAGTCGCTTATAATAAGCGAAGCGAAGCTTGTCTCGATGAAGGACTTTCCATGGTGGAATGCAGGCACTGCCGGCGGTTGTTTCGCGACGATCCGGAGCATCTCGGGGCGAGATGCCCGAGTTGCCGGTTGCCGCTGTATGAGCGGGCGGAGTCGGCGCGGCCGCCGCTGGCGCCGGGCATGGCCGCGTGCGCCGTGCATCCCAGCCGGCCGTCGATCGCCGCCTGCCGGCTGTGCCGCACGCCCTTGTGCCAGGTGTGCCGCACGCGCTGGCGCGAGCAGGCGGTCTGCCCCGCCTGTATCGAGAAAGCCTTGGGGTCGCCGGAAACCGCCGGCGATGATCCACGGCTGCAGCGCCGCCAGGCCGTCTGGAGCCTGGTGCTGGGATTGGCCGGCTGGGGGCTTTTGCTCCTGGGCAGCTTGCCCTTGGTCTTGATGAGCAGCGCGAAAAAGGAATTGGCCATCCTGTCGGGCCTGGTGATCCTGTTCAGTTTTGTGCCGGCTCTGTTCGCCCTCGGTCAAGGCACGGCCGGCGTCCGCTCCCGCGGCGACTGCCTGCGCCTGGCCACCACCGGCCTGGCCCTGTCCGGGTCGCAACTGGG
>CAZFGM010001141.1:0-1648 GCA_964518515.1 uncultured Alcaligenaceae bacterium
CCAGGGAAAAAACCCCAAACGAAAACTGATCCCGCCGCAAAACCTCCAGGAATTCAAGCCGGATTTTAAAAACAACAAACAAGTAACCAAATATGTTTTTAAGGGCGAGCGCACTATCATGGCCGAGCTGCGCTACTTCCTGGAAGGCGACAAGGAAAACAAAATTTATTTTCTCCAGGGGAACGGCGAGTTGGATATTACAGTTCGCAACCTGCTCAATTTCCGGCCCCCTTATGAAGAACTGGGCCCTCACGGCGCCGGGGCGCTGGTCGAGCGGCTGGAAAAAGAAAACCTCAAGGTCATGGGACTAACCTTCACGTCCCCCGAGAAAGGCAAGGAAAATCCGCGTATTGTTTATGCCGACAAGAAAGAGGTCCCCCTTGATGCCCGCGCCGTCGTCATCGCCGGTCCGAGCAAACCCATGCCCGACGATACGGTGCAAGCTCTCAAGCGCTATATGATCCGGAACGGGCGCCTGTTGATCCTGTTTGACGTGGTTGTCCCGGACAGGGAATACAAAACCATAGTGCAAACCGGCCTGGAACCCTGGTTAAAAAAGGACTTCAACGTGGAAGTGACTAACGACTATTTCTTCAATTTTCCTTCCCCATTGAATGATCCGACGCAGTTTTACGCGGAAACTGCCGCTACAGACAATCCGGTGGCCCAAAAGTTCTTTAAGGCGGCCGCCTTTCCCCTGCGCACGGCCCGGATTGTCCGCCCGGTCAGTGGGTCGCCTGAATTTCAGGCCGAGCCCCTGCTTGTCGGAAACTCCCTGAGAGGGAACAAGATTTGGGCTGAAGCGGATTTGGCGGCCTTGAAAAATGCCCGCAAACACGCCGAAGCGGAATGGCCCACGGTAAAGTCGGCCGAGGAACTACCCGTGGCGGTGGCCGTCAAAGAAAAAGACGATCCTCGCCGTGGCGCTGAAGGCAAACCGCGCCTGGTTGTCCTGGGTGATGCCGAGTTAGCCAGCAACCTCTTCCAAAACTTTCGCGATGGGACTTTTTATTTTAGCTTCCTCACCAGCATTCTCGATTGGTTGGCCGAACGCCCGGTAATCTCCGGCATGGTTCCCAGGGAACACGGAATTTTTATTGTCAGCCCAACCATCGAACAGAAATGGGAACGCATCGTCCTTATGCCCGGCTGGCTGATGACCCTTGCCGTCTTCGGCCTGGGAACCGGAATCTGGGCAGTGCGCCGCAAATAGGCCTGGCTGGACTCCCGCGATCTCCAGAACCGGCTAGGGATTTGTCGAACCTGCCGGATTTCCAGAGGATATTTTTAGGTTGCCATCCCATGAACTTTCGCACCACCGCCTTCCTGTTCGCGCTTCTCTTGGGCATGCTCTGGCTGTTCGGCTTGACCCTGGCCCTCAAGAAGAACCCGCTGGATGAGACCCTTATCCTGCCGTCATTCGCTGCGGAAAGGGCCAATGCCAATATCGAGACCATCAAATTGACACGCAAGATCAAAGGGAAGGAATTGGAAGTGTTGGAGTTTTTTCAAGATGGTAAAGAATGGCTGCTGAAAGTAAAAGAAGTGGACAAACCGTTGCGAACTTTCAACGTCGAGGCCATACTGAACGAGATCGAAAGCGCCCGCAAAGAGGAGGAAATTACTCTTAGTCGCGACTTGGCCCAGT
>CAZFGM010001142.1:0-1645 GCA_964518515.1 uncultured Alcaligenaceae bacterium
CGCAATCGCTTGCTGGCGGCGGAAGAAATCCGGGCCATGCACCGCCGCTGGCGCAGCGAGGCGGGCCAAGGTGCAAGCGATTTTTTGGCCTTCAGTCGCTGGCTGATCGCCAACGAGTACGTCACCGAGTTCCAACACGGCCTGGTGGTTCGCGGTTTCGGCGACATGCTGTTCGTCAACGATTACAAGCTGATCGACCGCATCGGCCAGGGGCGCATGGCCGGCGTGTACAAGGCGGTGCATCCGACGACGGGGCAAGTGGTGGCGATCAAGGTGCTGCCGCCGTCGAAGGCCCGGCATCCGCAGCTGTTGGCCCGCTTTCGCCGCGAAGCCCGTCTGGCCGAGCGTCTCGACCATGACAACGTGGTCCGCACCTTCCAGTGCGGCGAAAGCCGGGCCGGCCTCTACTACATCGTCATGGAACATCTCGACGGCGAAACGCTGGCCGACGTCCTGGAGCGGCGCGGTCGCTTGCCGATTCCCGAAGCGGTCGGCGTGGCCATTCAGGCGCTGGAGGGATTGCAACATCTGCACGATGAAGGAATCGTGCACCGCGACATGAAGCCGGCCAACCTGATGCTGGTCCCCTCTTCTCCCCCGGGCGAAGCCAGACCGGGCCGGCTCGACACCACGCTCGCGGCCACGGTGAAAATCCTCGACATCGGCTTGAGCCGGGCTCTGTTCGACGAGGGTTCGCCGGACGACCCGCACGAGTTGACGGCCGACGGCGTCCTGCTCGGCACGCCCAATTACCTGGCCCCCGAGCAAGCCCGCAGCGCCCATGCCGCCGACATCCGCGCCGATATTTACGGCCTGGGCTGCATTCTTTACGAAATGCTGACCGGGCAAACGCCGTTCGCCGACTCCAACCTGGCCCGACAGATCATGCGGCACGCCAAGGAAACGCCCCGGCCGGTCCGCCAACTCAACCCCGCGGTTCCCGAAGCCCTGAATCACCTCGTGCTGACCATGCTGGCCAAGGACCCGGCCATGCGCTTCGCCCTGCCCAGCCAGGCCGCCAAGGCCCTGCGCGAGTTGGTCCACCCACCTCCCAGTTCGCCCAGCCGTCGGCCGCTAAAGTCGTATTTGACCTGGCTGCAATCCCAGGCCAAACCGGACGACCCGCTCCTGAGGGCGCCGGGCCCCGCCGACAAGGAGCCCCTTCCCATGCCGGTATGGCCGCCGGCTCGTCCGGCAGGGGCAGCCGTTGCGGTCGCTGCACCGGCCGCTGTCCAGCCGCCACCCGCTTCGGTGGCCCGGCCCGAGCCGATGCGCGCCGTCCCGGCGGTCGCCGCCCCTGCTTACGTGCCGATCAACGTCCCGACTCCGGTTCCCGCCCGCATTCCTGCGTCCGTGGCCGGCCAAGCCCCTTCTTCACCTCCTGCCGCGGTCAAAGCGGAAACGCCGCCTCCCGCCTTGGCCCAATGGCTGGAACGCCGCCTGTTTTTGGGCCTCACCGGCCGCGACGTGCTGGCCGCCGCCTTCGGCATGATGTTCTTGCTTGTCGTGGAACTGATCTTCCTGATCCTGTCGCGGCTATTGTGACCTCGTTCCACTTTCCAAGCCCCAGGGCGGGCTTTGCAACGAATTAGTAGGTCGGCCTTTCCAGGCCGACGTCCCTTGCCCAGATTCATTGAGCTTGGGC
>CAZFGM010001143.1:0-1645 GCA_964518515.1 uncultured Alcaligenaceae bacterium
GCGTTCGCCAGAACGCGGGCAGCCCGCACTCTGGCGAGTGCGGCTACGGGTAGATGAAGTCCTGCCGTTCGCCTTATTCTTCGAACGAAAGCAATGGTCTTGTCCCCTTTTCGGACAGCCTCTCAGACCCTTTTCCAGGCATGGCCGTTATCATCGTCGTTCAGGACAATCTTTTATTTGTTGCCCTGCCGCCTCGTTCTGGCCGAGTTTCCGTTCGGCGACGAAGGGAGTCCAGGAGCCAGGCGGATGTAAAACAATAACACAATGGCCGCCGCCAGCCAGCCGGCGAACAGCTGGGATAAGAAGTGCAAGCGCA
Organism: uncultured Alcaligenaceae bacterium; assembly: GCA_964518515.1. Lineage (GTDB taxonomy): Bacteria > Planctomycetota > Planctomycetia > Gemmatales > Gemmataceae > CAZFGM01. The sequence continues at coordinate 317 of CAZFGM010001143.1, forward strand.
AAAATAACTGGCTGAAACCAATCAGCAGAATAACCACCAGACAACCGCCATAAATCGACCAGCGCAGTTGCCAGGAGCGCGTGCGGTCGCCGGCCGTCAGGGCCAGCAGCCCGAAGCCGAGGCTGGCCAGAAACGCGGTGCGGCTGGGAAATCCCGGCGTGGACTCGATGCCGGCGTAGGCCGGGTCCGGGTCCGGCTCGCGGGGACGCGCGACGTGCAATCCCCAGATGGCGGCTTCCACCAGCAGCCCGCCGGCCAGGACCAATCCCAGAGATAGGCCGGCGGCCTGGTGCTTTTGCCGCCCCACCAGAAGGACCACGACGCCCATCAGAACCGCACCTACGACCCACAGGCTGCCGAGGAAATCGCCAACCAGCATGAGACTGCGAAGGCCGGAAAGCTCGTCGGCATGGCCGCGGAAAAAATAGTAGGTGCCATGGTCCAGGCCTTCCATAATTCTTCTCCCGAATCCGGGAATTCCATAACATAACGGGTAAAATGGGGGACGGGAATTGACAGGCCGTCCCCTGCGGCGGTATACTCATTTATATTATTCTGGGAACTTTATTCCCCTTTCGGTCATCTCTAAGAAGGAAGAAAGAAGGGGTCTCTCCGGCCCCAGGATAGACGCCCAAGTGCGATGGAACGCTGATTTCCTCCGGAGGGACGGGATTTTCCCGTAACAATTCATGGCGGAATCGCAATCGACCCGGAACCCCGGCGAGCCGGCCACAGCGCGCGGCGATTCGCAACTGCGCCTTGTGCACCCGCCCCAGGTCTTGCCCGACGCCGGCGCCGAACCCAGCGACGACGCCCCGACCATCATTTCCAAGAACCTGCCCAACCAACCCGGATCGGTGGCGACGGCGGAATTCTTGACCGGCGATCTGCGCGGCCGGACCCTGGCCCATTTCGAGCTGCTCGAGCCGATCGGCGCCGGCGGCATGGCGGCGGTGCTCCGCGCCCGCGACAAGCAGCTCGACCGAATCGTGGCCCTGAAGATCCTGCCCCCGGACATGTCCAATGATCCGGAAAATGTGCAACGCTTCCACCAGGAAGCCCGCGCCGCCGCCAAGCTCGATCACGAAAACATCGCCCGCGTGTTTTTCTGCGGCGAGGACCAAAAGCTGCACTTCATCGCCTTCGAGTTCGTCGAAGGCGAAAACCTCAAGATCCTGCTCGAGCGCCGCGGCAAGGTTCCGGTGCCCGAGGCGGTGCGCTACATGGTGCAGATCGCCGCCGGCCTGGAACATTCCGCCGCGCGCGGCGTCGTCCACCGCGACATCAAGCCGTCGAACATCATCATCAGCCCCAACGGCCGGGCCAAGC
>CAZFGM010001144.1:0-1629 GCA_964518515.1 uncultured Alcaligenaceae bacterium
GGGGTACGGCGAACGCGTGTCCCTGTTCGAGTACGACGACAAGCACGGGTTTACCAGGCCGCGGCGCGAGGCCGCCGCCCGCTGGCTTGCGCGCTGGCTGTTGACGCGCGACTATCCGATCAAAGAAGGTCCCTGGCTCGCTTTCAAAGATGCCGACCTGCAATGCACGCGCAGCGGCCAGGTATTGGAAGATTATCGCGGCAAATCGGTGTTCCACTTCAATGCCGACGAAGCGCGGGCCCTGGCGCCGCGCCGCGCCGGCTTTGTGCAGCTTAACGCCAAGGACCGCGCCGACCGGATGCGCGCGCTTCTGGGCCTGCCCCAGAAAATTCCCGCCGCGAAAACCACCCATCACGGCAGCAGCGAGCGCGGTCCGGGCTTCGTATATAAGGTCATCTTTGATACGGAACCGGGAATCAAGGTTCCCGGCTTGTGGATTACCGCCGCCAAGAAGGGAACCAACCGTCTGGTAATTTATCTTTCTGAGCGCGGCATTGCCGAGGACGCCCAGCCCGGCGGTGCCCTTGCCAAGCTGGTCAAGGACGGCCTGATCCCGGCGGGAATGGATGTGCTGGCCCTGGATCTGCGCGGCCTGGGCGAAACGGCCCCGGGCCTGGCCAAGGCCGGCAAACCCGCTTACTTCGGCGTTGATTTCAAGGATGCTTTCCTGGGCATTCACCTGAACCGTCCCCTGCTCGGCCAGCGAGTCTATGATGTTCTGGCCGTCTTGAACAAGGTTGCGGAGAACGTGGAGGAGATTCACCTCGTGGGCGCCGGCACGGCCGGCCCGGCGGCCTTGCACACCGCCGTCCTGGACCCGCGAATTCGCCGAGTCACCTTGCTCGGCGCGCTGCTGTCGTGGACCACCGTGGTCGAGACGCCGATTTCCCATAACCAGCTGACCAACGTGGTGCCGGGGGTACTCAAGGTGTACGACTTGCCGGAACTGGCGGCATCGCTGGCCCCGCGGCCCCTGGCCATTCATTCCCCGGTGGACGCCCAAAACCGGCCGGTGCCGGCCGCGATTCTGGAGACGGCCTACCGGCCTTGTTTGGATGCTTTTTCGCGGCACAAAGCCGAGAAAAGCCTGGTGTTATCAGTGGGTCCCTGACTTGCCATGAATATGGAAAAAAAAGAAGGCCCGCCGGGATGGGGCGGGCAATGCCCTGGAGGTGACCACGGGTGTCCCAAAGCCTTTTAAGGCTTGTGCCAACGGTAGCCCATCACCCGGCGAAAGCCGGCCGCTGCCGATTGCCATTAAAGACACCGCCAGTGGCCCTCCAGGGCCTTCCTTCATTATCACGCCTTGGTTAAGAGTTGCAAGATGAAATATTATCTCCCATCAGCATGGCGATCATCGCCTGGGCGTCCCTCCGCCGAACTTACTATCTCAGTGGGCGAAAACGCCCAGGCATGGGCGGTAATCTGGCAAAAAAAACCGGCGGTCGTCGGGCGAATCGATGCAAAACCCCTGATCAGGGTTTGCCGCATAGCGATTAAGGCCTTGGTGCACATCCGGCACTAAACTTGCTAATTTTTCGGTCAAGGGCTGAAAACCACGGCCTTCCTAAGCGCTAGGAGTCAACGTATGCAACTCCCTCTCCAGATCGCCTTCCACAACATGGCCCA
>CAZFGM010001145.1:0-1621 GCA_964518515.1 uncultured Alcaligenaceae bacterium
CGATGCCGAGCTGCGTCAACTTCTCGCGGACTTTGGCAGCGGCGGCGGGGGCGACCTCGAACTGTAATACCGCCTCGACCTGACCGGCCGGGTGCTGCTTGAGGTCTGACTTGGTGACGCGGCCCTTGGCCTCGGTCACGGCGGCGTGGGCGGTTTGCAGGGCCTTGTCCACGTCCTCGACCTCGATCTTCATGGTGACGCGCTCGCTGACGACCAGCGCCGCCGCCGCCCGGATTTCCTTTTCGACGAGGGTGATGGTCAAAGTGGACAGGCTCACCTGGCTGTTGTAGTAGCGGATTTCGCCTTCCATCTCCTCGATCTTGGTCCGCCAGTTGCCCAGCTCGCGCTCGGCGGCGACCAGGTCCTTGATCTCGCCCTTGCCCGATTTGATGATCTGGATCAGCCGCTCCTCCATGGTGCGGGCGGCGCGCAGCCGGCTTTCAATGTCGGTGTACTGCTTGGTCACGTCCTGGCTGCCGATGCGCTGGCTTTTCAGCTCGCCGATCTTGCCCAGGTCGCGGCGCAAATCGAGCAGAAACTTGTCGAGCCCTTCCGGGGGCATGCGCACCACCACCGAGCCGCGCACCTTGCCGTTGGGCAGCTTGTCGCTGTTGACAGTTTGGATAAAGCCCCCCTTGACGCCGCCGATCAGCTTGGTGACCCCGGCCACCGCGGCATCAAACGAATCGATCTCGAACTCGATGTCGCCGGTGCGGATGATCTTGCGCGACGACGCCGGTTCGGGGGCGGGCTCGGCGGGCTTCTTTTGGCCGGTAACTTGAGACGCGGGAAGTTTTAGTGGGTCTTCCTTTATAGGCTCTTTTTTATCTGCTTTGTTTTCGAACGTTATTATTTTTTTAGTCTCTTCTTTGGCCTTGCCGGTTTTGGATTCGGACAGGCCAAATCCCCCGGCGACGGAGCTTTTTTTCGGGTCGAAGTCTTTTCTCTTTTCCTTGTTTTCTTTACTCTGGTCCGATGAAGCCCAATAACTATAGTTTTGGGGCAGGGCGCCGGAATTTCCCTTCGCGGATTCGATCTCATTTTTCTCCGCCAGCTTTAGGCCAAAATCCGTGCCAGATGCTCCTCCCATTTTTAAATGAATCTTGGATGGAGCAGCTTTGGCCAAAAGGGCGCTTGACTTCTGATCTATCTTTGCCAACTCCCTTAGCCGTTTCATCGAATCGGAACCGTCCAACAACAGCCCTTCGGCTTCTTTTCTTTTGCCCTCTCCACCAATAATTCCACCAGTGATCGACGTGTGGACTCTTGAAAGGTCCTTTACAGTTAAGGCCAGGGAGGGCGGGTAAAATTCTATCTTTGCCTCATCCCCCAAACCTTGAATACTGGAACTGTCATCTACCATTTCAGATAACATCCCCCCTATCGAATCGACCCCTAACTTAAATCCATCTTTTGAAGCCACCTGCTCCGTCCCCGGCAAGCGAATATCCTCCGGATCCACAGCGGCGTGGAGAATGGCGCCGAGGATACCCAGCATAAGGACCGCGGCGGCGCAAGCGGCGATTCGGAATAGCATCCCTTGGCGGGGTGACTTGGCCGCGCGCAGGTTCTGGACGACGCGGTCTTCCCAGCCCGCTTGGGGCCGCACCTCGGCGAAGAG
>CAZFGM010001146.1:0-1615 GCA_964518515.1 uncultured Alcaligenaceae bacterium
GGCGCTGAATTACGACCGTTGGAGTTCATAGCCCTGGCCCATTAATAATGCTTTCTCACCAAGGCGGTGGTGGGGGATCAAGTCAGGGTCTCGGGAACCCAATGGCTGGTTGCGATGTCCGTAGCAACGTTCCGGTCGGGCTATTTTTTCGCCGGCTCTTCCGCTCGCTGGTAAATCGGCAGAAAGCGGTATTCCACCGTCAAGGCCAGGACGGCCATGGCGGTGCTGTAATTGGGGCCGAAGCCTTCGGCATTGAGCCAGGAGCCGTTGGCTTGCTGGTTGGCGAACAGGACTTTGTGCAACTGGGGGCGGTAGAAGTTCCAGTAGTTGTTGCCGAGCTGGAAGGTGGCCTGGGCGCCGTAGTAGACGGAATAAAAGAAGTGGGCGCTGTTCCACTGGATGGGGTTTTTCAGAAGATAGGAGCCGGCTTGCAGGATTTCGCGCTCGCGCGGCCGGGACGGGCGGCAAATCTCCAGGCACAGGACCGCCGTGCCGGTACAGGGAACCGTGGCCGCCGAACCCGGCTGATAGCAATAGCCGCCGCTGCCCGAATCGTGGCAGCGATGGAGATAGATGGCGGCCCGTTCGATGCATCCGGGGGGAATGTCGCAGGCCAGGTTCTTGGCGGCGCGCAGCGCCAGCATCTGCCAGCCGGTGACGCTGACGTCGGCGTCGTTACTGTCCGGGCGATAGCGCCAGCCGCCGCGCCCCGGCCCGGTCGTGGTCTGGGCCTTGAGGATCAGGGCCAGCGCTTTCTCCAGGGCTTTGCGGCAATCTTTGCCCAGCTTGGTGTCGGTCATGCCGGCGACTTCGGCCAGTAGCAGAGTGCAGATGCCGTGGTGGTACATTTCAATGCCCATTTCCGCATCGAGGGCAATCAGGCCGTCGCCGCGCTGCCGGCTCAGCACCCAGCGCACGCCTTTTTCCACGGCGGCGGCATACGGCCCCTCCCCCGGCACATGGCCGGCCGACAGAAAGGCCATGACCGCCAGCCCGGTGATGGCGCAGCTTTTTTGCCCCTGGGCCTCCCAGGCGCCGTCTTTTTCCTGCATGGTTTGCAAAAACGCCAGGGCGCGATCGAGGTTTTTTTCCAGGTCGTCGCGCGCGGGTTTCTGGGCGGAGGACGTGCCCGAAAACCCTAACGCGGCTGAGCCGCAAGTGTAGTCGTCACGCTCCGCGTGACGAGAATCCTCACGCGGAGCGTGAGGACTACACTCAAGCAGCTTGAAACCAAAATCTTCTCCGCGCCGTGCGGAGAAGATAGGAAAATAGAAACTAACAACATCAAAAGAGGCAAAAGGCGGGTCATGATTGGTAGAACTCAAGGATCAGGGGCTTTCAGCTTCGGCGGAAGCCATTCAGCTATTCCTGGACTACCTTTTCCGGCCCTTGGGCTTGCCCTGCGGTCGGTCGGTTTTCAGCTTTCGTAGGAGCCTTTCGATCTGCTCGGGCTTAAGCCCCTTCAACCGATCCTCCGGCGACAGGCCGTCCAGCCGCTCCTCCGGCGTCAGCCTCTTCAGCAGTTCCTTTGGCGACAGGCCTGCCAGGCGCTCCTCCGGGGTCAGGTCTTTCAGGTGCTCCTTGGTGAAGTCTCTGCGGAAATCCTCCATGGTGT
>CAZFGM010001147.1:0-1094 GCA_964518515.1 uncultured Alcaligenaceae bacterium
CAAGGTCGACGAGCTGGTGGGCCCCAAGTACTTCCAGAACATGATCAGCAACCTAGTATTCCTCCACCCCGATGCGGTCGCGACCGGGAAGACGTGGACAAACAAAATCGAGGCCCAGATCCCGTTCTATAAGGGTATAACGGAGAATACCTACACCTACGAGGGCCCGATCAAGAAAAACGGCACCACTCTGGAGAAGATAGCGCTCAAGCTAATCACCAAGTTTGAGATCGACCCTAACGCGCAGGGGAAAATCAAGGACAGCAAGGGGAACGGGCAAATCCTGTTCGACAACCACAAGGGCCGAATCATCGAAAACACCATCCAACAAACGACCGAGATACAGAATGCCCAGCTGAACGCGACGATGGAACAGACTACCACGTTCCGGCTGAGGAAGGAGTAGCTTCATTTTAGCCGGGGGCATAACTACCTTCCCCCCGGCGGAACATACTTCTTGAGCCAAGCGAAGACCTCGCGGTGCCAGTATTGGCTATTACGTGGCTTGAGGACCCAGTGTCCCTCGTCGGGGAAGTTGATGAAGCGGGCCGGGACTCCTTGCCGATGCAAGCTGGTGAAGACCTGAATGCCCTCGCTCACCGGGACGCGGAAATCGAGGTCGTTGTGGATGATGAGCATGGGGGTCTTGAACTTGCCGAGGTTGCCGGCCAGGCGGTGCGGCGAATGTTTTTCGTAGGACTGGCGGTTCTTGCCCCAGGGTGGGCCGCCGTGCTCCCACTCGTCGAACCAGAGCTTCTCGGTGGTCGCGTACATGCTGTCAAAGTTCCAGACGCCGCAGTGACTGATGAGGGTCTTGAACTTGCCGGTGTTGACGGCAAACCAGTTCATCATATAGCCGCCGAAGGAGGCGCCGGCGGCCCCCATGCGCTCGCTGTCGATCCAGGGCTGCTTTTCCAAATAGGCCAGGCCGGCCATCAGGTCCTCATAGCACTTGCCGCCCCAGTCGCCGGAAATTTCGTTGACGTACTTTTGGCCGAAGCCGGTGCTGCCGCGCGGATTGGGCAGGGCGACGACGTAGCCCTGAGCCGCCCAGAGCCGCGGGTTCCAGCGATAGCTCCAGCCGTCGGTCCAGG
>CAZFGM010001147.1:1104-1609 GCA_964518515.1 uncultured Alcaligenaceae bacterium
CGATCGACGGGCGGAGCTCGACACGGCTTTGTACATTGCGGTCGACACGCTGCGCGTCGTCGCCGAGGTGATTCGTCCGTTCATGCCGGCAACGGGCGAGCGCACGCTGCGGATGCTCGGCGTCGATCCGGCACCGGCGTCGTGGACGAGGAATGCCAGGGGCCACTTTTTCTGCGGATCGAAGCCGGGCGGCTTGAGGAGCCACATCTGCATGGGCGTGCCGCCGGCGCCTTTGACCGTGACCGATTCGGGCCGCGGATGATCGAGCTCGTCTAGCACGGCCGTGTTGTGGAATGCGCCAATGTGCTTGACCTTCTTGTTGCCCACAAGGTCGGCAAAATGGACCTCGGCTGGATGGTCCATCGCGGTGCTGGTATAAGCCAGCAAGTTGCCGATCTTACTGACCGATGGACTCCCGTTCGAGTTGCCCGCGACAAACCTGTCGATTGTGGCCTCCTCGATATTTACCTCGAAAATCGGCACGGACCCCTGCTCGTCGCCACAA
>CAZFGM010001148.1:0-1604 GCA_964518515.1 uncultured Alcaligenaceae bacterium
TTCTGGCTGTTGTAAGTCTCGAGCGTGGTCGTCGTGGTTCTATCCTTCGTCAAGGAGTGCGAAAGCCAGTTCCCCAAAACGTCCAGCGTCCAGGATTCCTGGACCGACGGTTTGGGGACCGTGTTCAAGCGCGCCGACGCCGGCCCGAAGTCCAAAGCGCCCCGCTGGAAAACCTGCAAGCGGTTGAGCAAGTCGTAAGCCGGGTTGGCCGTGCCCGCTTTGGCCCCATTGTCCTGATAAATCTCCCCAAACTCCGCCTTCACGAGGTTATTGCGATACAGCCGATTCGAGTCGCCGTCGTACCCGTACTGGAATCGGTCCAGCGTGTTCTTGGAATTGCCCTGGAACCACAAGCGATCCAGACCGGTTTTCGCATACTGGATCATTGGAATCCTTTTGCAACCGCCCGACGGTATGAACCCGGTTTTATCTTGGCCAAAAAACGGCTTTGATGATACTCTGATTGGTATCATTTATTTCCACATAAACGTTACATCCACGTTGCTCACAGTTTGTCTTCACTATCCAAAAGGGATCGCGCCAAAACCATCTTCGGATTTTGATTTGTACCGGTTCAATCCAGGGCCAGCCATGCTCCTTTGCAACCTGAATTGCCATTTTGAGTGCATCATTTTTTGTCATTAAATCACCTCCACTTGTTCACCAAATAACGCACGCCATAAGCCGTTCCGCCCACAAAAAAGGTGGCCAAGGCAGCCTCCCTAAGGACGGCCCCGAGGCTAACATAGCCTTCCTTGACAGGAAATCTGATGCCAGTCGGGATTCCCTTGATGCCAAAGACCCGAAGCTGAGCATAGCTTTCGGCCAAGGCCTCCTCTACATACCGGATGAGCGAAAAGCGGTTGTAAGCTGCTATTCCCACATCGGCCCGAAATTCTCGAAGCAGGTTCAGTCGGGGGGAAAGGAAGGAATGTACGCTTTCATGGGAACGTGCAAGTGCAACATCCTCGGCAGCCCCCAGAGTAGAGTAGACCACGTTGCCAAATTTGTCCGTCCTGCCTGTTCCGGCTGGCAAGAAATTACTCCCGGTTTCCGAGGTCCTTGCAAAAAGTCTTGCGCGGTCACCAACACGCGGCGCGGGCAAAAGCCTCGGCGTGATCCACCGCGCCGCCCTCCCAAGCAAAAACACATCCGCCGCCAAGCCCACGCCGCGCAGCGTGTAATCCAAGCCATTCAGCGGCCTGCCCAAGTCGCTGCCCCGGAGCGACTCGCCATAGTAGAATTCGAAGCCAGAGACGATGGACGAACCAATCGGCGCGTTGCTGGCAATCGCCATCAGGGCCGCGTCGCCCGCACCCACCCCCGCCGCCCGGTAGCCCTGGTAATCGTTGGAGGCGCCATACGCCGCCAAGAAAGCCAAGGCCCCCAACGCCAGCAGGCCGATCAAATCCCCATTCGGGTCCGTGTAATTGACCGGGTTGCTCCGCACGAACTGCTGCCGGTTCATGCCGTCGGCGTAGCCCGACGGGTCCTGCTGCATCCACCTTCCCAAAAACGGATCGTACGCCCGCCGGTAGAAATTGTACAACGAATCGCCCGCGTTCCTTCGCCCCTGCTGGAACAGGTACACCCACCCGAATTCG
>CAZFGM010001149.1:0-1601 GCA_964518515.1 uncultured Alcaligenaceae bacterium
TCTTGCCCCGGCAGGCGCCGCGCTTGGTGACGAAGTTGTAGATGCCGCCCTTGCCTTCCTTGTCGCCGGGGTACCAGTTCTGCACGGTGGAATACTTGATCCGCGAGTTCTCGCCGAGGGCCACCAGCTCGACGACCGCGGCATGGAGCTGGTTGGTGTCGCGGATCGGCGCGGTACAGCCTTCCAGGTAGCTGACGTAGGCGCCCTCCTCGGCAACGATCAGCGTGCGCTCGAATTGCCCGGTCTCGGCGGCGTTGATGCGGAAATACGTGGACAGCTCCATCGGGCAACGCACGCCTTTGGGGATGTAGCAGAATGAGCCGTCGGTGAAAACCGCGGAGTTCAGGGCGGCGAAATAGTTGTCGTTGTAGGGCACGACCGAGCCAAGATGCTTCTGCACCAGCTCGGGATGATTTTGCACCGCCTCGGAGAAGGAGCAAAAGATTACACCCAGCTCGGCCAGCTTTTCCTTGAAGGTGGTGGCCACGGAGACGCTGTCGAAGACCGCGTCCACGGCGACGTTGCTCATGCGTTTTTGTTCTTCCAGCGAGATGCCGAGCTTCTCGAAGGTGCGGCGCAGCTCCGGATCGACCTCGTCGAGGCTGCTGAGCTTTTTCTTCGGTTTCGGCGCGGAATAATAGACGATGTTCTGATAATCAATCGGTGCAATGCGGAGGTTGGGCCACCAGCGCGGTTCTTCCATGGTCTGCCAGTGACGGAATGCTTTCAGCCGCCACTGGAGCATGAATTCCGGCTCATTCTTCTTGGCCGAGATCAGGCGAATAATATCCTCGTTCAGGCCTTTCGGCACGGATTCGGTGTCGATATCCGTGACGAAGCCGTACTTGTATTCGCGATTGGCAAGTTCCTGAATCGTGCTGGTTGCAGTGGACATAAAGTTTATCCTTCAAAACCCCGCGGGCTCGAAGACGCGCCGCGGGCTCAGGAAACGGTGGTCAAGGGAATCAGGTTGGAACCTTCGAGCATGGCCTGGGTCAGGCGGGCGCGCACCAACTCGGCAATCCGGCCCTCGCTTTGCAAGAGGTCGGCGAGGGTGATCTGGTCGAGGCTGCCGCGAATCCAGTTTTCCAGCGTTTGCCACAAGGCCCGCAAGGAGCAGCCCCCCTGGTGGACGCAGTTGCCGTCGGCGGCCACGCCGGCATGGCGCTGGCAATAGCTGGGTTCATCAAACAACGGCTCGCCCAGGGTTAACAGCAGTGAGCCGAGGCCGATTTCGCCAGGACGTTGTGCCAGCCGATAGCCTCCGGCCCGGCCGCGAACGCTTTCCAACAGCCCGCCCTGGCGCAGTACCGCCATTAGCTTGGCCACATAGGGAACCGACAGGCCCTCGGCGGCGGCAATTTCCGGCAAGGTCGCAGACTGCCTTTCCGCCCGCGCCAGGCGCATCAGGCAACGCAGGCCATATTCTTCCTGGGCTGTGATTTTCATCAATGCTCCCCCCCGTAAGGATATCACTAACATCATTTTATGAATGTATACTTTTTAGTCAAGATTATTGCGGAATGTTTTCAAAAAGCCAGAAAAAAGGAGACTGTAGCAAAACTATTGGGATGGCAGCCCCCTTCAGGGGGTTTTCCGCG
>CAZFGM010001150.1:0-1600 GCA_964518515.1 uncultured Alcaligenaceae bacterium
CATGCCATGATTTTCCTCCCATTGTTCCGCTTTGTCGCCGCGCGGCCAGTCGGCGCTCAAGTGGGGACCGCCGCCGGTGAACAGCTCGTAAATGATCAGGCCGACGCCGTAGACGTCCGAGGCCGGCGTGGAGCTGCCGCGCATCGTCTCGGGGGCCATGTAGGTGAAGGTGCCCATGGAGCCCGGGGCAAACCCCAGGCGCGGGTCGGTAAAGGTTGCCAGTCCGAAATCCACCAAGCGGACGACGCCGGCGCGGTCGATGAGGATGTTGTCGGGCTTGAGATCGCGGTGGATGGCCCCTTGAGCGTGCAGGACGGCCAGACCGCGGCAGATTTCCTTGATGTAGCGTAAACCGGTGGCCACGCCGATCTGTCCGGCCGCGTGGATGTGCGACAACAGCGGGAAGCCGTCCACGTATTCCATGACCAGGTAGCCGCGACCCTGGTGTTCGGGCAACAGGCCCATGGCATAGATCGGCACCAGGTGTTCCTTGCCGGCCCGCGGCCCGCCGGCCATGACCTGGGCCAGCATCAGAGCGTCGCCGAACAGGTAGACGGCGTTCTGGGCCGTCAGGTCCGTCTGCCGCGACACCTTGACCGCCACCGGCCGCACGAACTGCCCGCAGAAATACTGGTGCCCTTTGAAGACCGTGCCGAACGCCCCCCGCCCGCGGATTTCGACGAGCTGATAGGCGTCGGCGATGGTCTTGCCCAGAAGGCGGTCTTCGGAGGGAGCGGTCACGGCGAGGTCCTTTGCAATAACCAGACGGTGCTTTTTCAACATGACATTCTGAATGGCTTGAACTTAAAGCCGGCGCGACGCCCGTCCAAGCGGATTCGACGAACTGGCTAAGGCGCCAAAAGAGGACTTCGGATTTCGACGAGTTGGCGGCCGGATGCGATCGCTTGGGCGCGAATCTGGCCTGTCCCTTCAGACCTCGGTTTTTTCTGTCAACTTCGCTTTACGCCTCGCCTTGACCCGCATGCCGGTGGGCGGCGGCGTTCCGTCCGACGCCGAATTGGCACCCCGACTTTCCGAAATCTGCAAGATTGTTTGCGGCCTTTGGCGGACGGAGAAGTGCAGGCGCTTGCCGACGGCTCCGACGTACAGCAGCATGGTGAACAAGGTCGGGTTGGTTTGCTTGCCGTTCTCCAACTTGCTCAGGGTGGCCACGTCAATGCCGCACCGCTCGGACACGTCCTTCAAGGTTAGGCCCTGGGCTTCGCGGAAGGCACGCACCGCGCGGATGGCCTTCCAGAATTCCTGCTCTCCTTCGACGATGACCGGACCTTTCCACTTGCCGCTGGCCAGGAGTTCCTCCGGTCCAGGTTTCCAATCCTGAAACATTTGCCGGACCTCCTTTTCCTTGGCCTTCTGTGCAGGTGTCCGGTGGCTTTCCTTATAGACGTTAGTGACTTTCATTTTCGCGGCCTCCTTTTGGGCGACGTCTCGAATGCGGTAACGGGGCGGATAATCAACGGATCTTCAGGCTGAACTTCATCCCAGACAACGGCGCTATGTTTGCCGGTCGAAGTGAAACCGAAGCAGATCGGCCTGCCGCTCTGGCGGCTGATCGTCGCCCGTTCGTAATTGCCAGTAA
>CAZFGM010001151.1:0-1599 GCA_964518515.1 uncultured Alcaligenaceae bacterium
CGGTGGAAAGCACGCTGCCGCGCCAGGGCCTGTGGCTGGCCCAGACGCCGCAGGTCTTCCGCCGCGACTGGCTCGAAGCCGCCTACGCCGACCGCGGCAAGCGCGGCAGAGGCGTCACCGACGACGCCCAGCTCGTCGAGGCCGCCGGCCACCCCGTCCACGTCGTCGAGAGCACCGCCAGCAACATCAAGCTCACCACCCGGGCCGACCTGATCCTGGCCGAGGCCATCCTCAAAGCCCAGCCCAAGCCCAAGCCCCAAGGACCGATTCATCCGTTCGCCGAGGAGGAGATGTGGGGGAGACGGCCGAAATGAGGGTACGCGGTTCACCGCCCGATCTTGAGGCGACGACTAACCCCCAAAGGACAGCCTGTAGAATGATCCTCAGGAGGATTGATGCCATGCCGTTACGCGATCATTTCCACTCACCCCTTGATGATGCCACCGCCTGGGAAGGCCTCCACGGCGGCTAGCCGATGGTCATCGTTCAGAAGTTGGGCAAGAAACTACCCCTACGCTATGTTGCCGCGCCGCGTCACTGCCAGGTTAACCCCAGAGCACCAAGGACGCCCGCTTGAAGGAAGCTGCGGCGGCAGAGTGTTGGCCGACTCATTTCTCCCCTCCCCTTTGCAAACGACACCCGTGATCAACTCAAGATTTCGAGCACCACCTGGCCGTGGGCGTCTGTCAGCCCGAGTGGGGCGCTTGTCTTGCCCACTGCGAAATCATACTTGAGAACCTGGAGCAATCCAAGGGATAATATCCACCGAGGCGGGATAAGATGGCCACGCTGGTTCATGGCACCGGCATCCATGACGCTCAGCAAATGGCCACCACCCCGGGGAAGTTTCCGGCGATGACATCCATTTCGCGCAAACTTCGGGACCTGTATTCCCGGCTGCGCCGCCATTTCGGCTATCACCATCCCTGGTGGCCCGGGTCGCCGATGGAAATCGGCCTGACCGCCTTGCTCGTCCAGCAATGCGATTGGAGCGCGGCCTGGCAGGCGGTGCGCCGCTTGCGGCAAGCGCGGTTGCTTTCCTTGCCTGCCCTGGCGGTGGCGCCGGTGAAACAGGTTCAAAGGTGCATTCACGGGGTTTCTTTCGCCCCGACCAAAGCCGGCCGCCTCGTGCGCTTCGGCCAGGCTTTAGTCGAGCGCGGGTTTTTGGACATCGAACCCTTCCTCGACCGGCCCACGGCCTCGGTTCGGCAAGAGCTTCTTTCTCTGCAAGGGATCGGTGAAGAGACCGCCGATTGCCTGTTGCTGTTCGCCGGCACGCACCCCAGTTTTATCATCGACGCCTACACGCGGCGGACCTTTGGGCGGCTGGGGTTATTTCCCCGCCTGGGCGACGCGTTCTGGACGCACCCCTACCGCCGCTTGAAGGAATTCTTCGAAACGCATATTCTGGCCGATCTTTCGCTCTATGACGATTTTTCGTTTGCACCGGAAATACCTCGGCAGGTTGCCCTGCTGCGCGACTATCACGCGCAGCAGGTGGAGCTGGGGAAACATCATTGCCGCAAGACCAGCCCGCTCTGCCGGGCCCAGGGAAAAAATGGCTGGCGCGATTACCCGATCTGCGCGGCGCATTGCCGG
>CAZFGM010001152.1:0-1588 GCA_964518515.1 uncultured Alcaligenaceae bacterium
AAGGGCAATGCCTAGGTTATTCCAGGAGGCAAGGTTACTTGGGCGAACGGCCAACGCGGCCCGGTAAAAGCCCACAGCCAGCCCAGGTTTATCCTGATAGGTTTGTCCCAGGTGAAAGGCGAGCCAAAAATCACCCGGATGGAGAAGATAGGCCTGGCGCAGCAAGCGTTCCCTGGAGTCGCTGCCAGGCGGCAGCATTAGCACCATCAAAGTCAGCATTTTTGTGGGCTCTTCGGAAAACTTCGGGTCTTTGAGGAACTCCTCGACCAGCTTTTCCGCTGCCTTAGGGTCGCGCCAAAGCTTTGGGGGGAGGAGCCTGTTGCGCACAGGGTCCGGGTCGGTCAGGAGGACTGCCCGCAACAGGCGATCATACAGCGCCTTCTCTTTTTCCACCGAAGCGATAAAGGCGCAGTCATACAAACCGGGCAGCAACTGGCCGCGAATGGCCGACTGCCTAACGCGTTTCGCCAGCTCTTCAGGCGCATCCCTGTCCAGATCGAGGCCGGCCCGCCGGAAGGCCTCGTGATATTTCTTCAGGGCGCCCCCATAGTAGAACGTACCCTTCACCCATGCAGCGTATTCCTCGTGTGCCTTCTCCAGGTCCAGCGCCGTTTGTCGGTCCCCTTCGTCTTGCCGGAGCTGCCGCTCCAACTCGTCGATTTGCCCTGCCAGGCTATCGTCGCTCAGCCCTGCGGCCGCTTGCAGATGGCGGGCCTCATTCAGCTCGCTCTTGGCGGAATTGATGTGCGCCTGCCAGACGGCGGGGTCGTTGAGGAGCCGGGCCAGTTCTTTTTGCGTGTCCAGCAGCTTGTGCAAGTCGGCGCGAAGCTGCCGCGCCCGCTCCAGGCGGGAGCGCAGGCGCTCTTCGGTTAAGGCCTTTTGCTGCTCGACTTCGGCCCAGCGCTCGGCCCGGACCTGCTGATACCAGAAGGCCGCGGCGCTGCCGCCGACAACGAGGAGAAAGACCGCGGCCACGAGGGCCGCCAGCGCCGGTTTGCGCTTGCACCAGCGCCAGGCACGCTCCAGATTGCCGACGCGGCGGGCCTGGATTGGCTCACCGACCAGCCAGCGGCGGAGGTCTTCCGCCAGGGCAAGGGCGCTGGGGTAGCGCTTTGCGGGCGCTTTCTCCAGGCACTTCAAACAGATCGTTTCCAGATCGCGATCCAGTTGCGGATTGAGCGTGCGCGGGCGGGGTGGCTCGTGTTCCACTACCTGGCGGAGAACGGCCGGGACGTTGTCGCCGCGAAACGGGGCCCGGCCGGTCAAGAGCGCGAACAGCGTCGCGCCAAGGCTGTAGACGTCACTGGCGACCGTGACCCGTTCCGCGCTTTGCGCCTGCTCGGGCGACATGTAGGGCGGGGTGCCCATGACTTCGCCGGTGCGGGTGATGCCCCCCTGGCGTAGGTCAGGCTTTCCAGCCTGACCGTCAGGCTGGAAAGCCTGACCTACGGGGTTTGCCAGCTTGGCCAGGCCGAAATCGGTCACCAGGGCGCGGCCGGTTTTCTCCTCGACGAGGATGTTGTGCGGCTTGACGTCGCGGTGCAGGATGCCGTGCTGGTGGGCGGTGTGGATGGCGCGGGCGGCCTGC
>CAZFGM010001153.1:0-1586 GCA_964518515.1 uncultured Alcaligenaceae bacterium
ATGCCGACATCCATGGAGAGACTCCTTCAGCCACCGCATCTTGCCAGGCCGGCAATGCTTTCACAGGCCCGCGCCCGCCGCAAGCAGCGCGCGGCGAAGGCCAGTAACCACAGTGTTCCCGTCGTCCCGGCCTTCGCCGGACGGCGGGAAGGACTGCAAGCGTCTGGTGGCGACCGCTAGGAGCGCATAAAGCCTTCGATTTCCTCTTCGGCGACCTTCATTGCCTGCTCGATCGATTTCTTCTGCTGCGTGCATTGAGCGATCATCTTGGAGATCGTCGCCTGTGCATACATTTGGCTGCCGATCTTCGGCGGCGCCGGATAGCCGGTGACGTTGACTTCCACGTCGGCTCGCGGCGGGAAGTTGTAGTTGGTGCCCTTCGGCGGGGCCGCCTCCTCCCACACCTTGAAATTCATCATGCTCTTGAAGGGCGGGATATCGAAACCGTGGCTGGCGGTCACCAGCTTCTCCTGGTTTTCGAGCGTCGACAGGAAGCGCAGCAGCGACTTGCCGGCTTCCTTGTTCTTGGAGAATTGCCAGATTCCCCAATGCGAATAGGTACCTGAATCAAAGCGGCCCTTCGGTCCCTTGGGCGAGCTGAAGGTCCATAATTGCTCGGCGATCTTTGGCGCGTCGCGCACCGCCACCGCCCAGGCCGAGGGCGGGTTCATGATCAGCGAGCCCTGGCCGGAAACCAGGAACTTGTTGTTCGAGGCATTGTCCCAGGCGAAGACGCTTTCCGGCACGAACTTGGAGAATCGTTGGAACCATTCGAGCGCCTGCCGGGTCGCGTCGGTGCGGACGGTAATGTTGCCCTTCGCGTCGACGAGCCGCGCGCCATAGGCGCGGAACACCGAATCGTTGGTGTTCACCGCGTCGGTCGCGGTACTCAGCGTGACGCCAAAGGGATTGCCGCCCTTGAAGCACTTCTCCGCCACCTCAATGAAGTACTCCCAGGTCCATTTGTCGACCAGCTCCTGATCGCGCGGGATGCCGGGCGGCGAGTACATCTTGGTGATGTCGAGGCCGGCATATTTCTTGATCAAATCGATGCGGGCGCAGGGCGGCAGGGCGCTACTGCCATAAGCGGTCGGCACGCCAGCCCAATGACCGCTGGATTTGCCGAGATACTCGCAGCCGGGAGCGACCGCGCCGAACTTGGCGATCTGCTCCTGCACCAAATCGTCGAGCGGCACGACCTTGTCGGCGTGCGCGGCCCCGTACCAGATCGGGAAGTGCATCACGTCATGCCCGGCGCGCGCCAGCGCTTCGGCCGAAATGGTCAGCGCAAGCTTGTCGCCGTTCGAGGTGATCAGGTCGAAGCTGAGATCGACCTTCTCCTTGTCGGCCCATTCCTGGGTCAGCTTCTGGAGCACCTGGCTCGCGCCCGGAACCCAATGGTCCCACATCCCCACGCTGAGTTTGCCGGCGGCGTGGGCGCCGCGCACAAAGGGCGCCGAAAGGGTGATGGCTGCGGGGACGAGCGCGGCCGTCTTGAGGATGCTACGCCGCGTCAACGAGTTGGTTGCCATCAGGTCCTCCTGTTTCGAATGATTGGGGGCATTTACCGTGGGAAGCTTGAGCCT
>CAZFGM010001154.1:0-1584 GCA_964518515.1 uncultured Alcaligenaceae bacterium
AATTGGCAATTGGCAATTTTTCATCTGCCCCGAAAGGGGCCACTACTTCCGGGCAAGGTCCCGGAAGAAGCATAGTGTGCCACCGTGTCGGAGGACGGGTTTTCTAACGTTTTCTAACCCGTCACGGCCTGACGGGTAAGAAAACTGACGGGTTAGAAAACCCGTCCTCCGTTTGTGAGAAATGCAGGTTAATCGTGAACTTCGGTGAAAATCCGGCTGAACTGAGGGGCGCATTCCTTGAATACCTGCACGAGAGCGGGATCGAAATGGCCGGCCGAATCGTGCAGCATCAAATGCACGACGGCATCGTGCGGCAAATCGGGCTTGTACGGCCGCCGCGAGCGCAGGGCGTCGTAGACATCGCCCAGGGCGAGAATGCGGGCGGCCAGGGGAATGTCGTCGCCGCTCAGCCGATCGGGATAACCGTGGCCGTCGTAGCGCTCGTGGTGCGCGCGGGCGATGTCGGTGGCCATTTGCAGAAAGGCGCGGGCAAAGCCGTGGCGCTGGGCCACTTTTTGCAGGACGTTGGCGCCGATGGTGGTATGGGTCTGCATGATGGCCCGCTCCTCGGCGAGCAGCTTGCCGGGCTTGAGCAGGATGTGATCGGGGATGCCGACTTTGCCGATGTCGTGCAAGGGAGCGCAGCATTCCAGAAGCTGGACGAAAGCATCGTCGATCTGCGGGTTGAAGCCGGGCGAGGCGGCGGCTTCTTCGGCCAACGAACGGCAGTAGCGCTGGACCCGCAACAGATGCGCCCCCGTTTCGGTGTCGCGATTGGCCACCAGCTCGGCCAGGGCCAGCACCAGGGCGTTGCGGGCGTGGATCAAATCGCCGGCCCGAGCCAGTAAATGCTGTTCCAGCTCTTGATTGACGGCCCGGAGCTGGCCGTTGAGCTGGTCGGTACGTTCCTGGGCGCTTTTGAGGCGCAGGGCGGCTTTGACGCGGGCGTGCAACTGCACCAGACTCGGCGGCTTGGTGAGATAATCGTCCGCCCCCTCGGCCAGGAGTTGGGAAAGATCTTCTCCCGAGACTCCCCCGGAAAGCATGATGATTTTCAGGTGGGCGCTGGGCGGGTTGGCGCGTAGCCGGCGCAGGACTTCGGTCCCCGCCAGGCGCGGCATGTCGATGTCCAGAAGAACCAGGTCGAAAGATTGCTGTTGGACCTTTTCCAGGGCCTCCGCGCCGTCGCTCGCCTCATCACAAACCATGCCTTCCGGTGCCAGCACCAGCCGGGCCAAATGACGGAGCAACGCATCATCATCCACGATCAGGATTCGGGGGAAAAGGGAATCCCCATCGCCATGGGGGTCGCTGGTGGCCACGAGTCTCTCCAATCCTGTCCGTTTGAGAAAAAACCCATCAAATCGGCCGCTTTGCGCCGTAGCGTGAAGTTCACGCTCACCGGCACAGCCATTTATTTTAACAGAGGGAGTTTACCCAAAGGAAAGCCAATCCTACCCCTTGAGGAGACAAAATCGGGTAAGCTCAATAACCCTGGGTTTGGCTGGGGTATCGTTTGACCGAGGCACTCGCGCCGGTTCCGAGCCGGAAGCGTAAGCGACGGCCACGCCAAGCCTTCGGCCG
>CAZFGM010001155.1:0-1583 GCA_964518515.1 uncultured Alcaligenaceae bacterium
TGGGATCAAACCCGCCCTTGTCCGGGAACATCTTCTGGAACATCTTGGGATCAAATCCCCCCTTGTCCGGGAACATCTTGGGGTCGAAACCATCGGGGCCCGGGGGGAATTGTTTGGGCCCGCCCGGGAATATATCCTGCTTTTGTGGAGGGCGCGGAGCATCCACCAACACCACCGTCACCCGCTCAATCTCGTCCGGCCTCAAGCCCAGGATTTTGTCGAGCTTCTGTTCGGCCTCGGCGCGAATATCGTCCGGCAATTGCTTGGCCCCCGCCTGGTTCCACCAATCGCCCACGCGAACCGAGGCGAAGGCAAAGGCCTTGCCCGGCACCAAATCCAGGTCGGTCCAGCTGGCGCGCTCGGGGCGGAACAAGCCGGCGATTAACGGCCAGGAAAACCACAAGCCCAAGCCCAAGCCCACCACCACCAGGAACATCACCAGCTTGCGGACCCAGCGCGACCGGTCGCGCGGATCGGCTTTGCTGCTGTCCGGATCGAAGCGGCGCTGATCGTCTCCTTGCCAGGGGGTGGCGGTCTGGTTCCAAGAAGGGGGGGCGCTGAAGCCGATTTCCACGCGGGGAAGCGCGGCAGATGCCAC
The DNA here is from genome assembly GCA_964518515.1 of uncultured Alcaligenaceae bacterium. Classification (GTDB taxonomy): domain Bacteria; phylum Planctomycetota; class Planctomycetia; order Gemmatales; family Gemmataceae; genus CAZFGM01. The sequence goes on from CAZFGM010001155.1 coordinate 599, forward strand.
CTCGTCCATATCGTCCGCCATGGCCACGGCCGCCGGCTGGGAAACCACGTCCGGTTCCAGCGTGACATGGTCGGTGGAAACCGCCATGACCTCGGTGAGCTCTTCCAGAACGGGATCGGCCAGAGCCGGCGGATTAACCGCGGGCGCGGGCCGGGGCTTGCTGGCGGGAGCGGGGGCTTTGGCCAGCAGCGGTGAAGCCTCCAGAGAGGCTTTGGCAAGCGGCGGCGCCGGGGCGTCGGTGGTCTTGGCCGTCGTCTCGGCGGGTTGGCTGACAAGCGCGGGGCTTGGCGCTGCCGCCTCCGCCGTCGGAATGTTCAACACCGACTGGCAGGCCGGACATTTCATGCGCCGGCCGGCAAATTCTTCGCGCGCTTGTAATCTCTTGCCACACGGGCACGTAAAGGAAATGGCCATATCTCGGACCTCCCGCTTGGGCCGAAAAAGCAGACTTCCCGGCTCTTTTCCCTGGTTGCGGCGCCCACCCTTCCGCGAGTCGTGGGAACGCCGTCTTTAAAGTATCGTGGGATGCACCGTTTCGCCAGGAAAATCTATCCACACCGGCGAAAAATTGAGGATCGGCCGACAGGAAATGAACAGGAAGGTGGCCGGCTCGACCGGGGCCAGATCTGGCCTAAGAATGTTCCTTTTTCCATTTTTTCAGAGACGCAACATATTTTCGATGTTCTTTGGATGCCAGTCCTTTTTGGACCACGTGCAACACCCTGGCCAGGTCGCCCCGGATGAGGGCCTTTGCCTCCAGCCACAGGCCGGGGAAAACCTCGCTCTGCAAAAGACCGTTTTTTCCAACCGCCAAAGGTTTGAATTTTCCCCCGCGCAGGACAAACCAGTCGATGGCCCGATCGAGAACGCGCCAGACGACATATTCCTGGACCCGGTTGCGTTGATAAGCGGTGAGCTTGACGTGCAGGTCATAGCTGGCCGAGCTGGCGGCGACCTCGCCGATCAACTCGGGACCACCTACTAG
>CAZFGM010001156.1:0-1578 GCA_964518515.1 uncultured Alcaligenaceae bacterium
AGCTTCGAAAAAAACTGGCTTATTCAGTCCCGTCCGGGGTGTGCCCTCTTGACTTTCGAGACCATATACCTGTTCGGCGGCCTTCTACCGTTCAAGCCGGATGTACATTTGCGTGCCTGCCCCATTCAAGGTCGTAGGTCGCTTCCCGGGCCGATCGCCGTCCCAGCACAACTTCAGCACGTTCCCCTCCCGCGCATAGATCCCCAAGTACGGCTCGTTGTCTTCTGGATCCGTGAAATCGACGTGCTTGGGATTCTTGCTCCCGTCCAGTTTGAGGATAAAGAATGCTGCCATCGCATCGCCTCGGTAACACTGGTACTTGTCGCCGGAGATAACGACCTTGTTGTAGCGGTCAGCCACATCGACGGCTTTGCCGTCCTGTTCCCACGCGACGACTTTCCAGGTTCCTTCCAACTCGCCAGGAGTGTTGGGAACCGGGTTGGGTCGCTTCCCATTATCGGGCAGGCGCGGCTTTTCCTGGTGCTGATTACGGTCATGCTCGATTTTCCCCATGATCCCAGCGGCAATCAGGAGAGCCACGCCCACGAGGTATAAAAGCGCGGCGGGCGAGAAAACACTGCGGTGCATAACATCAGCACCGTACCGCCACGCGCTGTAGGCAATCGCGAGCACGCCACCGATGGCAAGAAAGATTGCCAGAAGAACCATAGGGAGACCTTGTTCACCTTGCCGACGAACGAATGAGCTAACTTGGCGGGGCCGCTGCAAGAACGTCACCCGCGCGAAAAAGGAATGCGGCCCCGCTCAAGTTGAGCGACTGGTTAGCCGCTGCCCGCGACCCCCCAGAACGCCGGTCATGGACTCACGATCCCCTTAGCTATCTTCCGCGCTTCCGCTTCGCTGTACTCTCCGAGAATCTGGATGCGACCGTCGGAGATTTCCGATTTTACCCAGGGGGCACTAACGACCTTGCCGTCCAAGAGTATGGCCAGTCTTTTGGGACCTCTTGTTTCTTGGGAAATCGGCTCGACGAGTGTTTTGGACAATTGAGCCAACTTCGGCTTGCCACTATCGGTCAACCAAACAGAAACCCTCCACGACTTGGTCTCGTCCTTGGCCACGCCAGTGCTTGCGACATCGGCGTTCGATATCTCTGGGAGCGGCGCCAAGAATAACCGCGTTGCTTCTGGTTGAGGGCCATCGACTTCTTGCCAGCCCTCGACCACAACCGTTGATGCAGAGCGAACCTCAAATTTGAGCGCTGGCTGCCCGGAAGGCTTGTATTCGCCTTCTCGACTGCCGCAGCCACTCGCAATTAGAACAAGCAACGGGGCCGAAAACAAACGCTTCATCAGCTTCTCCTGTCGGCTAACGAAAAAGATAAGTTGCCGGGCCGGCTGCAACGACGTTGTGTCTCGAAAAGCCGTCATGCCGGCCCGGTCAACTTCATCGACTTGATACTCATCATGTCCCCCCGATTGGGATGGGCAGGGGCCTGTCCCAAGGGTATACGGCTCAAGGCCGAGGCCTTGGCCTGGCGTGGGAGTTTCAGGAAGGACGTGCCCTTCCAACCACGATCCGGGCTTGAGCCTCTACGCCATCCCAACCAGGAGAACA
>CAZFGM010001157.1:0-1576 GCA_964518515.1 uncultured Alcaligenaceae bacterium
CGATGCCGAAGGGTAGCTCGGTCTGCCATTGGCCGAGAAGGGACTTCGGCACGATCAGGAGGATGCGGCGTTTGCCCTCGGCGCGGAGTTGGGCAAGTACGAGGCCCGCCGCGATGGTCTTGCCGAGGCCCACTTCGTCGGCGAGGATGCAGCCACCCTCCGGGATGCGCCGCAGGGCGAAGACGACCGCATCGATCTGATGGGGTTGGGGTCAATCCGGCCGCAACGCAGGGAAGCGGCAAAGCGCCGCTGTTCGTCGGCCCGGCGCAGGCGGACGAACTCCTCGGCCAGCAGTCGGCGCTTGAGAGGGTGGACAAACCAGTTGTGGTTCGCTTTTTCCCGGTTCTTTTCGTGGCCAGGCATCTTTTTTCCTCTGCTTGGCACATTTTCCAGCTGAGGCTTTTTCAGGGCAAACAAAAAACGAATAAATCGAGACGGTAGCCTCATTACAGGGAAATGTTCCTGCGATGAGAAGACAAACCAAAATCACTGACTTGACCTCGATTAGATCTGGTTTGAGAAAGAGAAGTGGTAGCCTGTAGGCCAAACCGTGTGCCCCACGGAACGTGATCGTCTGGGCATGGTTCAAATGATGGCCTTAACGGGTGACACGCGGGGTGTGTATTCGATACACATGAGCAGCGTCAGCCACAGGACGACGGCGGGCCAGGGTGGAAACGGGTGGCGGACACTCCCCACGCCTGGTGATCATCGGGGGGTTCGGTAGGTAGATCTTTGCATCGGCTCGTTGGTTGCGCCATGATCCGGGTGATCACCGGCAATTGATCACGTGGGTGTCAGGATTTGACCCAATCCCAAGCCCGTAGGCGAGTCTTTGAGCCTGCACGGATTGACCCAGGCTCGAAGACTCGCCTGCGGGCTTGGAGGTCATCGCGGGACAATCTTTGTCCACGATCTTACGGACTCAGCAACGGTCCCAGCAGGGTATAGGCGGCCAGGCCCAGGCCGGCGAGAAGCAGCAGCCCAAAGAGGGCGAGGGCCAGCCAGCCGCCGCCGGCGGGATCGTCGAGCAGAGGGCCGCGGCGGCCGTTGGCCGGGGTTTTGGCCAGGCCTCGGGCATAGGGGCTGTCGCCGCTGCGCGGCCGGGGAGGCGGCACCGCACTGGCCCGGGTAGCCGCAACAGTACTTTGGACCGTGCGTGGCTTGTCCGGGTTGGTTTCGGGCACGCGAAACACCTTCAACTCCGGCTCTGCGCGGGTTCGGGCGCTTTGCTCTTCGGGCTTTTTGTGGCCCTGGGCGTGGAGTTGTTCCGCGGCGTCCGGCGGAAACTGCTTCCGCAAGGCCTCGACCAACCCCTGAATGTCCGGCGACCCGAGGGCCTCGGCAAACGACGTGAACGGGCGGAGCAGGTGATGCGGGTTGGCCAGGAGGAGGCGCTGGCGGAGGCGTTCGGCACGCTCGCCCTGGCCGGCGCTGTGGGCGGTGTCGGCGGCCAGCACCAGGAACAGGTCGCGCTGCCGCGCCTCGCGGCGCCGCTCGTGCAGCTCGGCCAGCTCCTCGTAAATCCGGATGGTCGCTTCGGTAACCATACAACCACAAAGCCTCCTTCCCGATT
>CAZFGM010001158.1:0-1575 GCA_964518515.1 uncultured Alcaligenaceae bacterium
TGGCAATGGCCCATCACCAGCTCGGGCAGAAGGACAAGGCCGCCGCCGCACTCGCCCTCCTGCGCAAGCGGACCTACCACCATCCCGCCGCCCTGGCGGACGAGGCGAAAGCCTTCCGCCGCGAGGCCAGGGAACTGATCGACCCGAAAGCAGCAACCCCCAAGTAACTGCCTGGCAGGAGCGCGCCTGCCAGGATTCCCGTCCCCTCCGCCCCGCCGATTTCCCCCCGGCCGCCAAAAAAAATATCCCCTCCGCAATTAGGTTTTGACTCGCTCCCCGGTACTAATTGAAGAACCAAGCGCTGGCCGGACGCTTCTATGCTGGGCCTCGGCCCGGCGTCTGGTCTGCGCGGCCAACGAGGGGTTAGTAAACAGGCAACTGTCAAGAAAATCTGCCGGTGAGTCTCAACCGCCAAGCGAAGTCCTCACCGGCCAGGCCCGGCCCCGGCGCTCGGTCTGCGCGCCCCATTGTACCGCAGACCGCCAACGATGCGGGGGCTATCGTGGCCGCCGGCGAGATCAACGGCCAAACCCACGCCTTCCAGCTCACCCCGGCGACCGGCCTGACCCTCACGCTGGCAAGTTTTTTGGCCGCCAGCAGTGACCCCGTGACGGTCCGCTACGCCTGTCACCAAGATGGTGATAGTTTTGGTGGTCACCCCGGGGCGAAGGTCAGCGTACCACTCTGAGCCTGGTAGTCGTTGTCGGAAGCGCGGCAGCGGTGGCCGCGCCGCGGCTCTTTTCGTCCGCAGCGGGCCATTACAAATTCCATCCATTTTTTGCCAAAAAATATCCCATCCGCAATTAGGTTTTGACCCGCTCCCCGGTACTAATTGAAGAACCAAGCGCTGGCCGGACGCTTCTATGCTGGGGCTCGGCCCGGAGCCTGCTCTGCGCCGCCGACGCCCAGGTTGTTCTCGGTTATTGCACACGATCCCTCAACGCGGAGGACTTTGTCATGAGCCTTGCCACGTTCTTTCGGCGGCCTCGATCCCAGCGGCCGCGCCCTGTCCGGACCCGCCTGCAGGTGGAGCCCCTGGAATCGCGCGACCTGCTGAGCAACTTAACCCTCGGTCCGTTGGTGCAGGTTTCAAGCACCAGCGCGTTCGCCGGCGCCACTTCCGACAACGTGGCCGGCCAGCCCGGGACTAATTACCTGGGCAGCGAGGTGGAACCGTGGGTGGCGGTGGACCCGACCAACCCCAGTCACATCGTCGGCGTCTATCAGCAGGACCGCTGGTCAAACGCCGGCGCCCGCGGGCTGGTCGCCCAGGTCAGCTTCGACGGCGGCGCCAGTTGGCAGCCAAGCGTCATCCCAGGACTCAGCCTGGTCTCCGGCGGGACATCCATGCGGGCCTCGGACCCCTGGCTGTCCTTCGCCCCCAACGGCGACCTGTACGCCAGCAGCCTGTCGTTCGACATTGACCTGACGACAGGCGCTCTCACCCGCAACGCCGTGTTGGTCAACAAGTCCACCGACGGCGGCCTGAGCTGGAGCAATCCCACCACGCTTATCGAAGACAGCGATCTCCGCTTCTTCAACGACAAGGAATCGATAACCGCCGATCCGACGAAC
>CAZFGM010001159.1:0-1573 GCA_964518515.1 uncultured Alcaligenaceae bacterium
AGGTTACCGTCGCGTGGAATGGTGAGCAAGCCATCGAACTCTATCTGGCCGAACAGGAGTCCGCGCGACCATTCGATCTGGTGATCCTGGATTTGACGGTTCCCGGCGGTTTGGGAGGCTTGCAGACGCTTGAACGCCTTCTCGAAATCGATCCGGAAGTGAAAGCGATCGTCTCAAGCGGCTACTCGAATGATCCTGTCATGAGTGATTTTGGCAAACACGGATTCAGAGGCGTTGTGGCCAAGCCCTATAGTGCCAAAGAACTTGCAGATGTCGTGCGGCGGGTGATTACGGATTAACACCGCGTCAATTCCGAGGACGCTACGTAGGGGCGGGTCTAAGACCCGCCCTATCCCCACGAATGCGAACCCGTCAAGGGATTGCAGACTGCTATCCTGTGACCAACTGGCGGCTACTTGATGTCGAGCAATTCCACGTCAAAGATCAGCGTTGCATTGGGAGGAATCACTCCGCCAGCCCCCCGGGCGCCGTAACCGAGTTGAGGCGGGATAGTCAGCTTGGCTCTAGTGCCCCTTTTCATAAGAGCCAGTCCCTCATCCCAGCCCTGGATGACCTTTCCCATGCCGACCGGGAAGCTGAACGGTTGGTTGCGGTCACGTGAACTGTCGAATTTCTTCCCGTCGATCAGGGTACCCGTGTAGTGAACGACGACTGTCTGGCCTCGTTGCGGCGTGGGGCCGGCGCCTTCCTTGATCACATCGACCTTCAGACCCGACTGAGTCGTGAACGACTGACCGCCGGCAGCGACGACGGTCGTCGCCAGAAACAAGGGGGCCAAGAGAAGAGTACAGAGAAACAGGTGCTTTTCCAATAGCATCTCCTTACCAAGTCGATTTTGATGCGGTGTCTATTAGCAGGCCTCTTCCGCACTGTCCAGGGCAAACGGTGGCGACTAGGAGAAAGTCAGCTCCTCATACGCCGTCGTGCGTTGGTAATTCGTTTGGCGATAGGTGCAATACGGTCTTCAACTTGACCAACTCGTCGTTATTCTTGACGTGTCGTTTCTTCCGAAGTAGTTCCAATTCTACAAGCTCATGCAATGACGGAGGTTGCAATGTCGTATGATGTGGATCTCGATGAGCGCATCAGAAGGATCGTGAATGGTTGGAAGAACACCGCGGCCAAGAAGATGTTCGGCGGCATTTGCCACCTGCTGAACGGAAACATGTTCTGTGGCGTGTACAAGAACTTCCTGATCTTGCGCCTGGGCGAACATCGCGCATTGGAGGCATTGAAACTGCCGGCCGTCAGACCCTTCGACATAACGGGCAAGCCCATGAAAGGATGGGTCATGGTTGCAGGTGAAGGATTCCAGTCTGACGAACAGTTGAAAGGGTGGCTGGAACAGGCGAAAGAGTTCGCGGCCTCATTGCCCGCAAAGTGATTTCGTTCCCGTTCAACGGGACGGTGGATGGAGCGATCAATCCGTGCCGCTGGGGTTGCCGCCAGGGCGCCGGCTCACGCCCAATGTGTTTCGGTACGCCCTTCTCACCGGGACCCGGATAGGAGGCGTCGAGGCGAAAGAAATGGGCATTGTCGATGAAGCGATCCC
>CAZFGM010001160.1:0-1571 GCA_964518515.1 uncultured Alcaligenaceae bacterium
ACGACCTTGCCGTCTTTTTTTTTGTTGGGCGTATAGCAGACGGAAGGCATCAAACTCCAGGATAACGCGGGAACCGTCCTCCAGCGGGTAATACATTGTCAATAACTCGTTGCCCCCTAGTTCTTCTTCTGGGTCGCCGACCCAGGGGGAGATTTCGCTGAAAGCCATCCCCTTTCGCAGCACCTGAAAAGTTTCCAGCTTCCGCTTGAAGTCCGTGCGCGGCGGTTGGTCCAGGGCCTGGGTGCACTTCTTCAAATCGAAGCGCTTGGCGAAGCCGGCCAGGTCGGAGGCGAAAAACTTCACCGTTTTGGATTCCACTTTCAGAATGCGGTCCTTGGCAAGGATGACGACCAGGGTTTTGTCTTTCCACAGCCAGGCGGCATGCTGGCCGACCTTGACCTGTTCGGGCGGCTGGGGAGATTTTTTCAAGACCTCGGCCGCGTAGTGCATCTCAAAAGCGGCGTCGCGGGCCAGGGTGATTTCCACAATTTCCAACCGCCCGCCGGTCCATTCGTAGCGGACGGTCTGGCTATAAACCGGCTTTTTCTTGTCCACCTTGGGGACCTGGAAGATTCGCTGGTAGCCCTGGATTTCCGGAAAGACGCCGAACCAGCCAGCCAGCGGCTTTTTTCCCGGCTTGTCGCCCTGCGCCCATCCGTCGCTCAGGAACGCACCCAGGATGCCGACCGCCAAAATCCAAGACCGGAGCATGATTCATCTCCTGAAAGCAGTAGGGCAGCTGCAGCCCACCGTCAGGATTTTCTCAGAGTTTCATTCCGCGTCAAGGCACGGCGGGCGATATCCGGTCAAATCTTCGCCCGGTCGCAGGAGGAGAAGGGGGCGATCGTTGCCAAAAGAGATCGTCCACTTGGCCTCTCAGGCCTCAGGAGGAGTAGGGATTTTCCTTGTGGGAATGCCGCCAAAGAAACCCGCATCCTCATTCAACCTATTGCGAGAAATCGGTCCTTCGCCGACCGGAGGATCCTCATCCAGGTAAATTTCCAGAGGCACGGTGGATTCCAGCAGCTTTCGCAGGCGGGCCTCGTCTTTTTTCTTCGGCGGCGCCGGCGGGGCGTCCTGTTCCTCGCCGATGCCGGAATCGGTAGCGCGTTTTTCGATCTCGATGATGCGCTGCATGGCCCGTTCGCCGAAGGCGCAGGGCGGACAGATACGATGGGCAGCCTTGTAGCAGCGCAGGGCCTTGGCGTGGTCGCCGGCCTGGCGATAACGTTCGCCGCGGTGATACATCTTGCGGGCTTTTTCCGCCTGCTCGACTTGCAGCTTTTCCAGCAGCTCTTCCGGCGTCACCCATGGATCGGGAACCGGGAGACCGGTTTGGGGTTTCTTGCGAAAGTACGGGCAGGGGCAGTTGGGATCGTTTTGCAGACGCAGGCGGCGAAGTTCTTTGGCGGCTTTGAGAAAAATTTCTTGCCACAGGTCGGCCGGCTCGGGCGATTCCTGTTCCTCGACGGTTTCCTTGTCGGTCCCGGGTCCAAAAACCTCTTCCAGCTTCTGTTCCAGGCGAAGAACCTGGATTTCCGCCGCGGCCTTGAGGAAGCTTTCCATCCATT
>CAZFGM010001161.1:0-1569 GCA_964518515.1 uncultured Alcaligenaceae bacterium
CCGGCGCTCCCAATGCGCCCCGGTTCGCCGAAAACAGCTACGACAGTGCCATTCCTCCCTGAGTCACTATTTCCAGATCGGGCACTTTCTTCAAACTTGAGGATTTCCTTATCTCCCGTCACCACAAGGTCTGCATCCTCGACGCGCTTGGGCGATTCAGCCGAAAGTGCATCGGTGTATCGGACCGACGCCGGCAACGGCCGTGGCAAGTCATTCTTGGTTTGCTTTGCGCTTGGGGGTGGATCGCGGGCGTTTGAGCGGCGTAGGTGGCAACAGTTGGTTCGTTACGCGAGGGCCTTGGCCAAACGGCGGAATTTCCAGGTGCAACGCCGCATAGGTGTAGAGGTCTATTTCGGACCCCTCATTTCCGAAATAGCCCCACGGACAGTATTCGCACGAGTGGAGGAGCGCTGCCCCCGGCAGTTCTGTGTCGCTATCCTTTTCGGATCGCCACGAGGTTGTGTCGGACGAGGGCGGCGGCTCGATCCAGGTGACGCCAAAGTCGCCCTCCTTCTCGGAGCTTGCCCGAATGGGCAAGGTGTTTTCGAGGTCAGCGGAATCCAGCTGGGAACCCAGCCGCGCTTTTTCATTGCCCGTCGGAAAGCGATCCAGTTGCCAAGTTTCATCAGCGCAGTTTTCGAACATATAGGGGTTGAAGGTGACTTTCAAGCCGCACTGCAGTGCGCTGGCCGCGGCCTGGTGATCGCGTCCCTTGAGCAGGGCCAGCGATTGCTGCGTGATCGGTCTTTGTTTTCGCTGAAAACGCGCGTCTTGATGGTAGAGATGGCAACAAGGGTAAGCGAGCGTTCCGCCCTTGGGAAGGAAACTCCCATCTGCCAGCAATGCACGCCATGCTTCTTGAACGCGCGGTAGATCTTCGCAAGCGGCATCGCGCGCTGGCGCGCCGCCCGCGCCGCGACGCAGCAGATAGGTCAAGGTTATGCGTGCTCCGGTCCAGATTCTTTCGATCTGATGATCCACGTCGCCGAAGAAGGCGGCCCAATGAAGTTGGTGCGGCTCTTTTTGGGCGCCAATGGCGTGTCCCCAGTCGAACTTCTGCACAACTCCCCGGTGGCTCAATACCAGTTTGCCGCTGTCAAATTGCGACGGTAAACACACAACCAGCGTGGCAAACATGTCGCGGCCACGCGGTGTGTCCTTGTGCGGCGCGAAGTGTCCGCCGTCGCTATAGACGTTGACCGTGTCGAGTTCCGCCGCGATGGGATTCGGGTCGTGCGGCACGAGTGTTCGCTGGATCATCTGCAAAATGCCGGCCGATTCCGGGTCGAAATTCTCGATGGCAAATCCTCCTCCCTCAGCCTTGAGCTGGAGCGCGTCGCGCACCGTCCGATCGTAGCGGGTCTTTTTCCCCTCGCCAAAAGGGGCCGGTTTGCAATGTTCAAGCAACGGCTTCAAATGGTTCTTCTGCTCGAACGCACTTTTTGCACGGACGACTTCAAACCTGGTTCGATCCTTGAAGACAAAAGTGACGGGCTTGTCTGGAACGTATGTTCCTTCGCATGAAAATGGAGCAGCCACTCCATGGATTGCCAGCCGCAACTTCTCCAG
>CAZFGM010001162.1:0-1566 GCA_964518515.1 uncultured Alcaligenaceae bacterium
CCAGGGTAGGCACAAAGATGGTGTGCTTCAACTTGTCCGAGGGGCCATCGAAAGTCGGCTTGGCGGGTGGTTCCGGGAGTGAAGGAATGCTTATCGGATTGCCATCATCCGGGTGAATGAAGAACCCCCAACCCCACTTGGCTTGCTTTTCCGTAAAGACCTTCACCACATGGTGCCGCCGCCGGAGTTGGCCCCCGAACATTATTTCGTCGCCGCCGGTTTTACCAAGGCCAAAGACGGCATCCTGGAGCGCGTGCGCCGCGAATTGGCCGCCAAGTTCCCCAAGGCCCCGCTCCCCGAAGACTTAGGCGAAGTTGCCATGGCCTACGCCTACCTGGAAGTGGCGCTTCCTTACGAGTATCAATTCAAGAAAAGCGAGGAACCCTTGTCCTTCACGAACTCCCGCGGTGAGAAAACTCCCATGCAAGCGTTCGGCATTCGCAAGGCCGATGTCGACAAGGGAGAGCATTCTTTCCGGGGCCAGGTCCAGCTGCTGTTTCGCCAAGGCAAGGAATTCGCCGTCGATCTGAGCAAAAAAACCAAGCCCTATCAGATCGTGCTGGCCCGGATGGACCGAAAAGGCTCCCTCCAGGCCACCTTGGAAGACCTGGACAAACGAATGGCCGGCCGCAAGCCCGACATTCTCGGCGATGCCGCCATTCTTCTGGTGCCGAACATGAACTGGCGCATCGACCATCGCTTTCGTGAAATGGAAAAAAAGCCTCTCCTCAATACTCCAATACCCGGAGCCTACCTGGATTTTGTTACCCAGTTCATCCAGTTCAAGATGGACCACAAGGGCGCCTGGGTCGCCTCGGGCGCTCGCCTTCCGGTCTTTAACGGTCACGATCCCGGCCCGGAAGTGATTTTCCTATTTGACCGGCCGTTTCTCATCGTTCTCAAGAGGCGGGATGTCCGGCAGCCGTTCTTCGTGATGTGGGTGGATAACGCGGAATTGTTGCAGCGCTGGCGATAAAAAGCGCTCCCCTTGTCATTATTCGTCTCCCCTTGATATCATGATGAGCCTTGCCCAAGTTGTTTTCAGGTGGACTCGGCCACTACTCGGCCACCTTGTGCCACCTCGGCGACAAGGATGCCGGCCCGATGGTGCGGCGGCAATACCGCGAGCACTGGGCCCGGCCCCCAGGCTTTTGATACTACCTTCCGCCTCCTGGTCCCAGACCTTGATGGTTGCGTTAGGGTAGCTCGATAAAATCTACCGCGGCCAAGCACGCAGGGGACAAGGGACCTTTAACATCCCGGGCCGACGTTCAGCATGGTATATTTTTATGAAGCCGCGATTGTTTCTGGACGTCGATCCACGGATGCTGCATTTGCCGACGACGCGCCTATCCGGCGCGGATCCGACGAAGCTGCGATAAATTGCCAGGCACGGAAAGTCAATGCACAGGATGCCGGTAGTGGAAGTCTATCGGGGCACGGACGGTCAACTGGTAATCTACAACGGGGTGACGCGGGCAACCCGCATCGCCAAACTCTTGCCGGGTCAAACGGGTGTAGTCGCTCCAGCATCGTAAATTAAGCCGCGAAACGCTGGAAACCATG
>CAZFGM010001163.1:0-1563 GCA_964518515.1 uncultured Alcaligenaceae bacterium
CCTCACCCTGGCCCGTCGCCCACGGCGCTCCCCCCGAAGACGGGGGGAGAGGGGATAAGAATAGTACACTTGCAGGATTCGAAAGCGGTGAACGGTTACAAAATTTGAACAAGGAGATTTCCCATGGACTCCGATCTAGGGCCCTTCAACCCGCCGGTGGATTATCAATTCGAGCCGGAACTGCAAGAGCAGCCGCCCCGCTCCGTGCCGCTGGAGCTGCGCCAGGGGCGGTATGCCTTCCAACAGCGGTAAACGGCTTGGGGTTTTCTGATCGCGGGATTGCTCTTTATTGCAATGGGAATGTTGCCGTTTGTCAAATTCCTGGGACTGTTCTTCCTGCCTTTCGCTTACCTCACCTGGATCGGAACCTGCCTTTTGGTCCTCTCACCGGTCTGGTTAATCCTTACCCTGGTTCGGCGCGGCCTCTATCGATACGTTGAGGAAGGAATTCCTTTGGTGGCGCGGATCCAGGCGATGGCGATGAGGCCCGCGGTAATCTTACAGGGGTTTCCAGTTACATACGAATTCGGTGCCTCGATCGAATACCACTTTTTCGAAACCGGAGAGATGAAGGTTTCGGAAACAAAATCGAGCCCTTTCCTGGCTCTATTTAAGGATGGATATTCGACCTCCTACCGGGTCGGAGATTACGTCACTGCCATTTACCTAAGTTCCAATCCCGCGCGGACGCTGCGCCTTTATGGATTTCTCGACCTGAAACCCGGGCTCGGTCTGGTGGAACGCGATGCGAAAGATAAGTCGAGCTTCCTCAAAGTCCTGCGGTTCTACCTGTTCCTGTTCAGCATTCTCGTGATTGCGAGCTGGCACTTTTACGCCTTAGAAACCTACCAACCACTGGAAATGACTTTTGAGCAATTCTTGGTCACCTCTTTGATCGGCGCAGTCCTTTTGGGCGGCGGTGGCGCTCTTGTTCTCTTTCTTATCGCGGACGCTCACCGTTGGAAAAAGCTGAGCCAACAAAAACAGTTTGCTCTGGCAACTGGCAAAGTCTTGGAACCGGAACCAACGAGTAAACACGGCATACTCGTGAAAGTAGGCCTTTTGTCCGGAGCGCTATTTTTGGGCTGGGGAATCTTCCTCATCTGGGCTTTTTCTGCCAATGCCCTTTTGGACCGGTCGCAGCCGCAATATCGTCAGGTCACGATCACGAGGATGGTTAGCGAGACCCACAAATTTCTCTTTCGAACGTACTTCATCGAATATCGCCTGCCGGACAGTGGTCGAACGCACAGGTTGCTCTCAACTCCGGATCACATGAGCCAGTTCGAGAACAACCAGGGGATCGCCGAAATCCACGAAGGCTGGCTCGGTTGGCCCTGGGTAGCCACGATCAGGCCAGTCAAGCTACCTCAGCAACAACCGTAACGCTTACAAGGCTACTGCAACGAGGTGAATGTGAAAGGAATCCCTGGCCTCCGATGTGGAAAAATGGGTTGCTTGCATAGTATGAGCAAATTGGAAGGCGTTGTCTATGTCCCACAGCGCCGCTTTTGAGCTGCGCCGAGTGGTGGTGGCGGAGTGGCGGACTGGCCCCCTATCATA
>CAZFGM010001164.1:0-1554 GCA_964518515.1 uncultured Alcaligenaceae bacterium
TGGTTTCTGCCCTGACCCCCGAGGAAAATGAAGAACTGGAACTACTCAAGGAATCAGAATATTGCGCTGCGTTGGGGATTGATTTTCGATGGTTGCCGATTTCCGACCGGTGTGTGCCATCGTCTCGAGGAAGCGCTTGGGAACTCGCACGGGATTTGAACCGCCATCTTGGCGACGGGAGAAAGGCGGCCATTCACTGCCGCTATGGCATCGGCAGGTCGTCGCTGTTGGCGGCCTGTGTCTTGGTCGGCGCCGGATTGACCGCGAAAGATGCTTTCGCGCGAATTGAAGCCGCCCGTGGTTTTCCCGTGCCGGACAGCAAAGAACAGGCGGAATGGGTGGACCATTTTGCACGAAGCGCGGTTTCTGGATAGGGGAGAAGAAGAAAGCTAATGGGCAAGCCCACCGGATTTCTGGAATTCCCCCGCGAGCTACCGCTGGCCCGCCCGCCCGCACTGCGCATTGCGGACTGGAATGAATTCCATGCCCATGCGGACGACAAGAAGCTGCAAATCCAGGGCGCCCGCTGCATGGATTGCGGCGTGCCCTTCTGCCATACCGGCACCCTCCTCGACGGCATGGCGAGTGGCTGTCCGATCAACAACCTCATTCCCGAATGGAACGACCTGGTTTACCGCGGCCTGTGGCGCGAGGCCTACGAACGGCTGGCCAAGACCAATAACTTCCCCGAGTTCACCGGCCGCGTCTGTCCGGCGCCGTGCGAGGGCTCGTGTGTGCTCGGTATGACCGATCCGCCGGTGACGATCAAGTCGATTGAATGCGCCATCGTGGACAAAGCGTTCGAGGAAGGCTGGATTCAGCCCGAGCCGCCGCCGGTGCGGACGGGCAAAAGCGTGGCCGTGGTCGGCTCCGGGCCGGCGGGCCTGGCCGCCGCCGCCCAGCTCAACCGGGCCGGCCACGCCGTTACCGTCTTCGAACGCGCTGACCGCATCGGCGGCCTTCTCATGTACGGCATCCCCAACATGAAGCTCGACAAGAATTACGTCCAGCGCCGCGTCGATTTGCTTGCCGCCGAGGGAGTCACGTTCGTCACCGGCTGCGAAGTCGGTAAGGACATCCGCTTATTGCAGATTGCCGATTGCCGATTTAAGATTGAGCCATTCTCTAATCAGCAATCAGCAATCAGCAATCAGCAATCGGAGTTCGAGGCCGTTGTCCTTTGCGGCGGGGCCACCAGGCCCAACGATTTTTTCACCAAGACCGAAGGTCGAAATCTCCAGGGCATTCACTTCGCCATGGCGTTTCTGCACGCCAACACCAAGAGCCTCCTCGACTCGGGTCTGGCCGACGGCAAGTACATCTCGGCCAAGGACAAGGACGTGGTGGTGATCGGCGGCGGCGACACCGGCACCGACTGTGTCGGCACGGCCCTGCGCCACGGCTGCCGTAGCCTGGTCCAACTCGAAATCGTGCCGCAACCGCCCCTCCAGCGTGCCCCGGACAATCCCTGGCCACAGTGGCCCAAAGTCTACCGCCTTGATTACGGCCAGGAAGAAGCCCAGGCCCTGTGGGGCGACGACCCGCGCCGGTATG
>CAZFGM010001165.1:0-1537 GCA_964518515.1 uncultured Alcaligenaceae bacterium
CGGGGTCAGGTGCTGCGCCTGCTGGGAATCCTGGTGGAGCACGGCGAACCGTTGCCGGCCGCTTTGACCTGGCTGGCCGTGGGTGGGGGTTTTGGCACGGTAGTGTGCCGGCGCTTGGCGGCCGCGCGGGCCAGCATCGAGCAGGGCCAGCCCCTGGCGGAAGCCCTTGGTCAGGCCGGTTTGTTACCCCGTGCCATGGTGCCCCTGGTCGGGGCCGCCGAACGCGCCCGGCATTTACCCTGGGCCCTGGCCGAGCTGGGCGAGCACCTGGGCCGGCGGTCGGTGCGCCTTACCGAGCGGTTTTATCAGGCGTTTTTTCCCATTACCGTCCTGGCAGTGGGCTTGCTGGTGGCGTTCACGGCCCTGGCCATGTTTTTGCCGCTGCTCCAGTTGATGGAAGGGGTGGGCCAATGGTAAGCAGGCGTCAAAAAATACCTTCGGGTTTAGCGGAGAGCCCGCATTCCGGCGAATGCGGCTACGCTCTCCGTTTCGTAGCCGCGTTCACCAGAACGCGGGCTTGCGGAGGCCGGAGGCCGGGAGCGGCAAGCCGCGAGCGACGGCGGCCGGCTTTCACCATCATGGAAGTGGTGGTCGCCCTGGGCATTCTGGCCACGGTCATGATGGTCGTGGCCCAGATTGCCGCCTGGAGCATGCAGGAACAGGGCCGGCGGCTGGCCCGGCAGCTGGCCATCGAGCAGGCCGGCAATCTGCTGGAAGCGGCCCGCGCCTGCCCGTGGGACCAGCTCGACCCGGCCTGGGCCGCCGTCCACAAGCGCCCCAAGGAATGGGACCTTCTCTTGCCTACCGCGCGCCTCACGGTGCGCTTGGAGCTCGAAAAAGACCTGCCCCAGGCCAAACGCCTGACCGTGGAAATTTCCTGGAAAGAAGAGAACCGGCCGGAGCAACAGGTGCGCTTGACCAGTCTTTTCAGCGCGCGCAGCGCGGGAGCCAAGCCATGAAAAAAACCGCCTCCCGTCCCGCTTTTACCTTGTTCGAAATCACGGTCGTATTGGCGTTGTTGGGCCTGGTCATGACGTTGGTCATCACCACGGTGATCGGCTTGTTCAAGATGGAAAACGTCGAGGCCATTTCATCGCAGCGCCTGTCCGCCCACCTGGCCCTGGCCGACCGCTTTCGCGCCGATGTGGCCCGGGCCATTGGGGCGCCAGACAAGATGGAAAAATTCTCCGCCGGCGACCGCTGCCTGATCCTGCGCAACCACGACCGGTCTGCTATCGTGTATTCCTGGGACAAGAATCAACTGATGCGCTGGGAAATCACGCCGGCAAGCCAATCCAAGAAAACGTTGCCGGTGCCCGGGGACCAGGCGGCGGTGGAATTCCACCGGTCCGGACCGGACCAGCGTCTCCTCACGCTGCGCGTGGTCCAGACGCGCCGCCACGGCCCGGCTTACGTTGTCGAGTTCGCCGCCGCCCTGGGAGGAGACCTGCAATGAAACAACCTTTCTGCCAAGGGTTCTCAGTAACCGTTGAGAGGGGTGACCAACCGGCGCCGGGTCAAAGCGGCCGTAGGTTAG
>CAZFGM010001166.1:0-1511 GCA_964518515.1 uncultured Alcaligenaceae bacterium
TGGCCTTGCGCGACCGGTTGAACCGCGACGTCTCGGACCTGGCGGATGAAGCGCTGCACCGCACCGAGGGCGACGAGAGCGGCGGCAATCTGTCGCACCTGCCGATCCACATGGCCGATCTGGGCACCGATAACTTCGAGCAGGAAAATACCCTGAACCTGCTGGCACGCGAGGAACACCTGCTGGCCGAGATCAACGCCGCCCTGGAGCGCCTCGCCAAGAGGACTTTCGGCCGGTGCGAGGAATGCCAGGGACCGATTCTTCCCAAGGCCCGTCTCAAGGAATTGCCCTATACGCGCTATTGCGTGGATTGTGCCAAGAAACTGGACGAAAAAAAATGAACCCACCGGCCCAGCGCTCGTATACCTGGCTTTTCTGGGGCATGGCCTTGTTCGGCCTGGCGGCGGACCAGGCGAGCAAGTACGGCCTTTTTGCCGGCCTTTACCAGGAAAGCATGGCCGACACATTCTTGACAGGGAAAATTGACATCCTCCCTGGCGTCTTCCAACTCACGACCCAGTTCTCCGGCCAAAGGGAGACGGCCGAGGGCTTGCTGGCCAGTTTACGCACCATCGGCGGAGAAATGCTGCCGAAAGTCAATCACGGCGCCCTGTTCGGCCTTGGAGGGCGGAATAGCCACGGCGGCGACCTCAACGGCTTGTTCGCCATCGTCAGCGTCGCCGCCGCTCTGGCCATCATGTACTGGAGCACGCGCCCGTTAACCCGGATCGACCGCTGGCTGTGCCTGTCCCTGGGCTTGATCGTGGCCGGCACCCTGGGCAACCTGTACGATCGCCTGGTCTTCAGCGGAGTCCGCGATTTCTTGCACTGGTACTACCTCGTCGATTGGCCGGTGTTTAACATCGCCGACTGTTGCCTGGTGTGCGGCGCGGGGCTCCTGTTGGTCCAGGCTTTCTTCACGGAACCCTATGCGGTCAGGAATGAAGAGGCCAAGGTCCCCGAAATGGCCAAGACGGCTGAAGTGGCCGAGTTGAAATAAGATTCCCCTTGAGCCCGCGCCAGCGAGAGGTCCTCGCTGGCACGTCGGATCCCCACCCCCGATGTTTTCCTGGCTTTTCTTCTGGAAGCGCCGTCCCTCCTCTCTTTTGGTCCGAATGTACACGCGCCGGGATTGTCCCTTGTGCGACACCGCCTGGGAGAAGTTACAGCAAGCCCAGCGCCGCTGGGGATTCCGCCTGGAAATGCTCGATGTGGATACCAATCCGGAATGGGTTCGACAATTCGGCGATTCGGTGCCTGTGGTAACCGTCAACGACAAGGTTCGATTCCGCGGGGAAGTCAATTCGGTTTTGCTGGAACGCCTCCTGCGGGCGGAAAGCACACGTTGATCGCTGGGCGTTTCGCTATGCCGATGCCGAAAAGGCGCCCCGAAGATGCCCGACTGCTTGTTGCCGCTCCAGGCCCTGGCGAACCTGGGGCCGTGGCCCGGCAGGTGAATTTCACCCTGGTGGTGCTTTACTGGCGCGTGGGCCAGCGCATTCGCCGGGACA
>CAZFGM010001167.1:0-1507 GCA_964518515.1 uncultured Alcaligenaceae bacterium
AAGCAACCGCAAAAGTTTCCCAGACGCTTTCCATCGCCGATTTGGCCAGGCAGCCAGGCAGCCCCGGTTGCTTGTTCAAAATCGATGAATCCTCGCTGGTTGAACGCTATGAAGACATCGAAAGTTGGACCGACGGCGCCTTGACCTATCGGGAAACCGCCGGTCTCAAACAACTTTACCAACGCAAACCCATTGATGCCTTCGAAACTCTGGAATCTGCCTACGCCGTTGGAGGGGGCAAACCATGATGGACGCTCTTGCCTTCCACGATCTGGTAGTCGTCAATTCCCGCTTTACCCGGTCCGTTTCACTTGCCCGTGACGCGCACCGCCTAGACGCCCTTCAGGGTTACATTTTGACCCCGACCGGCCGGGACGTCCTGCAGCGCATGGCCGATGCCCTGCGGGAAGAATCCGGCACGCGGGCCTGGTCCCTTACGGGTCCTTACGGCTCGGGGAAATCCGCATTCGCTCTCTTTTGCGCCCATCTCCTGGGTGGCGATTCGCGGCCGCGCTTGCAAGCCCGCTCCCTTCTGGAAGAGGCAGACCCCGCCTTGGCCGACCGGTTCTTTGGTCAGGGCGCCAAACTCTCCAAGAAATCCGCTTGTTTATGTCCGGTTCTGGTAACCGGCGCGCGTCAACCGTTGGCCAAGGCCTTGGCCGCCAGTCTTGCCTTTTCTCTGCGCGGTATTGCCGGCCGTGGCCGGCCCCCGCAACTGATCGAGCGTTTGGAAGCTCTGGCCGCCAAGCCGGACCCGCCGAGCGCCTCCGTGGTCAGCTGCTTTGAGGAAGCCAACGACTTCTTGTCCAGGTTTGGTTGCGAGGGAGCCGGTCTCCTCCTTATCGTCGATGAGCTGGGTAAGTTTCTTGAATACGGCGCCAGCAATCCTGACCGGGGCGACGTGTTTGTCCTTCAGGAACTGGCCGAGGCCGCCACGCGCTCGTCCCGCCCTTTCCTGTTCCTGACCATTCTCCACCAGGCCCTCGACCGATACGCCGACCACATTTCCCCAAGCCGCCGGGCGGAATGGGCCAAGGTTCAAGGGCGCTTCGAAGACGTTGCCTTCGAGGAACGGACCGAAAGTATCCATAATCCGAAAGCGTGTCGAGTATGAAAGGAGGATTCCCCGCTGATGCCCCTGGGTTAGTTGCAATCTTGAACAATCGCCGCGATTTCGAAATTGCGAGTACAGACCATTGGTATCGAATACCTGTCCAGACCGCACCCGACGGCTTAGACAAGATTCGCTGGATAGCCTTCTACCTGACGCAAGCGTTCGGAAAAGAGAAGTGGTCGGTCCGCCATTGGGCACGAGTCAAAAGGATAACTCAAGTTCGACGGAGCGAACTTTTGCCGTATGAAACGACGCACGCGCGTGCCGACAATTTGTATTACCGTCTGGCCCTCGGCACATTGCAGAACCGCTCTGAGCCGATCTTCAGCCGGAGACGCCGGCGAATCGTGTTCATTCCGTCCGTTTGGAAGAATTTTACGGCAGCCCTCGAAA
>CAZFGM010001168.1:0-1506 GCA_964518515.1 uncultured Alcaligenaceae bacterium
ATCCTGTCCTCGGGCTTCGCCCGCTTGCCGCACTATTTCACGGCCTTTCAGACTTTTGTGATCCAGCAAGCAGAGGAGGAGGGCCGGCGCTTCAACATGGAGACGGCCCTCTTGATCCTGGAGCGCGAGGCGGCCTACAAGGCGAGGCCCCTCATTCACGCGGAGCGTGCTGGCTACTGTCTAGCCCCGGCCGGCCTGTTCGTCTACCAGTTCGAGGCCCTGTGCCGCAATCGCCTCGGCTATCAGCGCGGCCTGGAGTGCATGCACGCGGACCCATTCTACGACGATGACTGGAAGGCGTTCCTGGACATGGTTCACCGGCAGCTTGGCGTGGTGGACTTCGCCGACCTGGTGTACTTGCGCTCGGAGTTCTACGTCACGGAGCAGCGCCGGCAGGAGCCCGACTATCAGCCGCCGGTGCCGCCCCTATTCGGCGAAAAGGAAGGCAAGATCGCCAAGGCCAACCGAGGCCGCGATCCTCTGTACTTGTTCGCCGCCCTGCAACGGCAGCTCAACTATCCGGAAGTTCCCCGGCCACGCGCCCCTGACGATCCCGAAGCCAAGTTCGCCGCTTTGCAAGCCATGCTCCGCGCGCTGGAGCAACGCCTCAAGCTGGTCGAGGGCGAAATGCGCGGCAAAGTGGACCTGACCCCCTTCATGGCCAAGCAACAGTTCCCGCCCGACGACGACGACATGCCTCGCAAATGACCGCAACTTGCCAACTTGCTCAATCCCTTTTTCCCAGGATTGCCAAGAGCGCCAAAAGGAATAGCAGGAAATAGCAGGCCGTGGTCGCCAGCCAGGAGGCGGAGAAGAATTTCAGGGCGGTGCCGAACGGCTTGCGGATGCGCCCTCCCTGCAAGTCGACCGCGCAAATCTCATCGAGGACCAGATGCGAAAGATAGCCGGCCATGACCGCCCCGGCCAGGAACAGCCGCAGCCGTTGCTCCAGGTGGAAATAAAACAAGAACAGGGCCAGCCCCGAGATCAGCATCGCCGGGATGCTGTGAAACATGCCGCGATGGACCGTCATGCGTCGAAAGGCATAGCACACGACATAGCGAACCAGAATGAATGTCCCCGCCAGCCACAGCAGGGCCATTTCGATGGGCAGGCCGCGGGCCAGTCCGTGCTCGAGCGCCACGACGCCCGCCAGGGGAGAAGCCAGCCAAAACATGGTGCGGTTGGGCACGCTGCTGTCACTGTCGAGGTCGGGGAGCAAACCGCCGACGGCCGTCACCGCCGCTCCCAGGGCCCCGGCCCACCAGCGCAATCCCAGGTTCCAGAAGCCGACGATGCCGTATGCCAGGCCCAGGACGGCCGAAGTCGTCAAGTGCCCGCGAAAGCTGGCCATGATCTTCCATGCTCCTGGCCGATTGTCATTCTCCGCCAAAAACTCCATTACCAAAACGCCGATTTGTTGGGAATGCCAGTTCGACGCCCTTTTTTTCCGGGGCTCACTCAAGCGCTGGTGGTGACGGCGACGGGCGCTTGGCAGCTTGCGAC
>CAZFGM010001169.1:0-1506 GCA_964518515.1 uncultured Alcaligenaceae bacterium
GAAAATCCTGGCCAGCGGCAACCTGTGGATCTTGTGCTTGATGTACTTCTGCGCGGCCTACGGCTGGTACTTCAACATCACCTTCCTGCCGAGTTTCCTGGAAGAACAGCACGACGTGGACCCCAAGAGCCTGGTCGGCGCCGTGTACAAGGGCGGGCCGCTCTGGTTGGGCGCCATCGCCTGCCTGGGCGGCGGTTTCTTGACCGACTGGTTCGTGCGCCGGTCCGGAAACTTGCGCTGGGGGCGCCGGCTGTTCGGCATCCTCGGCCACAGCCTGTGCGGCCTGTGCTACTTGGCCTGCTTGGCCACGGATAGCGCTTTCACCTTTTTTCTGACCATTTCGTTCGCGGCGTTTTTCAACGACCTGATCATGGGCCCCGCCTGGGCCGTGTGCCAGGACATCGGCAAGAAATACGCCGCCATCATTGCCGGCTTCATGAACACCATCGGCAACCTGGGCGGCTTCACCGCCGCCTGGGTCACCGGCACCATCCTGCAAAGCACCTTGGCCGATCACGCCGACAGCCTGGACAAGGCCGTGGATAAGCTGACGGCGGCGGAAAAAGCCGTCGGCAATCTACCCGGCTACCAGATCAGTTTCGTCATTTTCGCCGGCGTTTATTTCCTGGCTGTCGCCTTCTGGCTACGCATCGATGCCACCAAGCCCGTGGCCCCCGAGGAAGAAGGGGGTGGGCTTGCCCTGGGTCACGCCAAGTTGCTGACCCCGGAAGAGCAAACCGGCATTCAACCGGCGCCCTTCGTCACCGGCGTGCAACCGCCCAGCCCGCCGCCCACCGGCATCAAGCCGGGCGAACCGGGGTGACCTCCGTGGGGCAGACATTCTTGTTCTGCCAGGATTCGGGGCAGTCGAAAATATTCCTTGATCGAAATCACGGAGTATTACAAAATGAAGGAAATGCACAATGGATCTCCCATGCCTTCACTTTTGAAACCCGCTGGGTTGGCACTGCTGCTGGGGTTGGTATTCTCCCAACCCCTGTGGGCCCATGCTCTCCTGGCCGATTGCAAGATCAACAAGGGCAAGGTTGAAGTGGAAGCGTGGTATGACGGGGGAACCCCTGCCGAAATGGCCCTGGTCAAGGTCCTCAATGCCGCCAAGAAAACCATCGCCGAGGGAAAAACCGACGCCAAAGGATTCTGGGCTTTTCCCGTACCCCAACCAGGCGACTACCAGGTGATCGTCGATGCCGGTGCCGGACATCGGAGAACCAAAAAAATAACCATTCGGGCAAAGGATCGTCCCGCGGCAATCGATACGAAAGATTCCGCGGCGTCTACTTCAAAAAATGGAGACCCTTTGCCGACAAACGAAGCCACCGATTCGGACTTGATCACGGACGAGGAAACCATTGGGCAGTATCGCTTGCTCAAGGTGGTCCTCGGGGTGGCGGCTATCCTGGCCCTGGCCATCGGCTACCTGGCCATCCGCCAGGCCCTGCGCCCGCCGATCTCCCAGGATTAAGAGGCTACGCTTCTTCCGGGACC